>NZ_JBIUYD010000006.1:145566-217921 GCF_044744345.1 Kitasatospora sp. NPDC087315
GTCCCACAACCTCCCCTCCCCCAACAGCCCCGTGGCACCGCCCACCCGCCCCCCCCCCCGCCGCGGCGCCGCCGCCGGGGGGGGGGGGGGCGGGGGCCCCCCCCCCCCCCCGCCCGCCGGCGGGCCCCTCCGCTCTCGCGGTGTCAGGGCTCGGCCTCAGCCCTGCGGCCAGACCTCGGCCAGCATCTTGCGGGTGTCCGCCAGCAGTTGCGGCAGCACCTTGGTGTGGCCGACCACCGGCATGAAGTTGGTGTCCCCGCCCCAGCGCGGCACCACGTGCTGGTGCAGGTGCGCCGCGATCCCGGCGCCGGCCGCCGTGCCCTGGTTCATCCCGATGTTGAACCCGTGCGCCCCGGAGGCCGCCCGCAGCGCGGTCATCGCCTTCTTGGTGAACACCGCCAGCTCGGCCGTCTCCGCCTCGTCCAGCTCGGTGTAGTCGGCCACGTGCCGGTACGGGACCACCATCAGGTGCCCACCGTTGTACGGGTACAGGTTGAGCACCGCGAACACGGCGCTGCCGCGTGCGATGACCAGCCCGTCCTCGTCGCTCAGCGACGGGACCGAGCAGAACGGGCAACCGTCGTCCGGAGCCGGGCCGGTGGGCTTGTTCTCGCCCTGGATGTACGCCATCCGATGGGGGGTCCAGAGGCGGCGGAAGCCGTCCGGCTCGCCGACGCCCCGCTGCAGTTCCGGCTCAGTCGTCATGCTGATCAGCATATTCGCCCGGCAGGGCTTGCAAAGCAGTGCGGGGCAGACTCGTCAGGAGCCTGCCCCGCGGCCCCCGCGTGAGCGGGGACCAGGACGTACCCCGGATCCGCCGAAGCGCCGGGTATCACCCGCTCACGCGGGGAACGCCTCACACCTGGATGCGGCGCTCCACGGCGTCCACGATCTCGGCGATCGCCTGGTCACGCGGCACGCCGTTCTTCTGCTCGCCGTTGCGGTAGCGGAACGACACCGCACCCGCCTCGACGTCGTCGTTGCCGGCGATCAGCATGAACGGGACCTTGGACTTCTGGGCGTTGCGGATCTTCTTCTGCATCCGGTCGTCCGAGGTGTCCACCTCGACCCGGATCCCGCGCTTCTTCAGCTCGGCCGCGACCTCCAGGAGGTAGGGCACGTGCTCGTCGGTGATCGGGATGCCGGTCACGGTGACCGGGGCCAGCCACGGCGGCATGGCGCCGGCGTAGTGCTCCAGCAGCACCGCGAAGAACCGCTCGATCGAGCCGAACAGCGCGCGGTGGATCATGACCGGCCGCTGGCGCGAGCCGTCCGCCGCCGTGTACTCCAGGTCGAAGCGCTCGGGCAGGTTGAAGTCCAGCTGGATGGTGCTCATCTGCCAGGTCCGGCCGATGGCGTCCTTGGCCTGCACCGAGATCTTCGGGCCGTAGAAGGCCGCGCCGCCCGGGTCCGGCACCAGCGGCAGGCCCTGCTTCTCGGCCACGCTCGCCAGGACGGCGGTGGCCTCCTCCCAGGTCTCGTCGCTGCCGACGAACTTCTCCTCGTCCTTGGTCGACAGCTCCAGGTAGAAGTCGGTCAGACCGTAGTCGCGGAGCAGGTCCAGGACGAAGGTCAGCGTGGAGTCGAGCTCCTCCGCCATCTGCTCGCGGGTGCAGTAGATGTGCGCGTCGTCCTGGGTGAAGCCGCGGGCACGGGTCAGGCCGTGCACGACGCCGGACTTCTCGTAGCGGTACACCGTCCCGAACTCGAAGAGGCGCAGCGGCAGTTCACGGTACGAGCGGCCGCGCGCGTCGAAGATCAGGTTGTGCATCGGGCAGTTCATCGGCTTGAGGTAGTAGTCGATGCCCTCGTCCAGCTGCATGGGCGGGTACATGCCGTCGGCGTACCAGTCCAGGTGACCGCTCTTCTCGAAGAGCTTCCCCTTGGTGGCGTGCGGGGTGTAGACGAACTCGTAGCCCTCTTCCTCGTGCCGCTTGCGCGAGTAGTCCTCCATGGTGCGGCGGATGATGCCGCCCCTGGGGTGGAAGACGGCGAGGCCGGAGCCGATCTCCTCGGGGATGGAGAAGAGGTCGAGCTCGTTGCCGAGCTTGCGGTGGTCGCGCTTCTCGGCCTCGACCAGGAAGTCGAGGTGCGCCTTCAGCTCGTCCTTGGTCGGCCAGGCGGTCCCGTAGATGCGCTGGAGCATGGGGTTCTTCTCGCTGCCGCGCCAGTAGGCGGCCGCGTTGCGCATCAGCTTGAACGCCGGGATGTGCCGGGTGCTGGGCAGGTGCGGGCCGCGGCAGAGGTCGCCCCAGCACTGCTCGCCGGTCTTGGCGTCCAGGTTGTCGTAGATGGTCAGCTCGGCGCCGCCCACCTCGACGTTCGAGCCGTCCTCGGCGGAGGCCGAGCCCTTGAGGCCGATCAGTTCCAGCTTGTACGGCTCGGCGGCGAGCTCGTCGCGGGCGTCGTCGTCGGCGACCACGCGGCGGGAGAACTTCTGCCCCCGCTTGATGATCTCCTGCATCTTCTTCTCGATGGCCTTGAGGTCATCGGGGTGGAACGGCTTCTCGACGTCGAAGTCGTAGTAGAAGCCGTCCTTGACCGGCGGGCCGATGCCGAGCTTGGCCTCCGGGAAGAGCTGCTGCACGGCCTGCGCCATGACGTGCGCGGTGGAGTGGCGCAGGATGTCCAGGCCGTCCTTGCTGCCGATCCCGACCGGCTCGACCTCGTCGCCGTCCTGGAGGGCGCAGGCGAGGTCCTTGAGCTGACCGCCGACGCGGGCGGCGATGATCGAGCGGTCGTCGGCGAAGAGCTCGGCGGCCGTAGTGCCCGTGGTCACCACGCGCTCTTCCCGATCGGGTTCGCGGTTGATGATTACCCGGACGTCCGTCACCGGTCTCTCCTGACGTGCTGGATTCATAGGACGCAACACTGCGCTGCGCGTGACGATGGTACCGAGAGCACCACCCCCGCCGTGCAACTACGTCCCCTGCCGCCCCTCCCCCAGGGTCTTCAGCAGGCGCTCCCGCTCGGCCTCCTCCAGCCCGCACGGTTCCAGGCCGCGCGGGTGGGCGAGCCGCCGGAAGCCGCCCCGCCGCTCCAGCCGGCCGCTGACCCGGACCGGGGTGCCCGCCAGGTGGGCCTCGGCGGCCAGCCGGTACGCGGCGTCGCCGAGCCGGATCCTCACCTCGGTGACCTCGGCCCCGCCGAGCACCCGCAGCCGTACCGTGCCCGGCCCTGCCGGGTCGGACCGCTTGAGGCGGACGACGATGCCGACGACGGTGACCGCCACGGCGGGCTCGATCCGTTCCAGCAGTTCGGCGGCCTCTTCGAGGGCGGGCAGGTCCCCGGGGGAGAACTCCAGGGCGATCCGCCGGTCGCCGAAGCCGCCCGGCGTTCCGGCGGCGGCCGACCAGGAGACGGTCAGCTGCGCCGCCGTCGCGCCGCGCACCAGCTCCTCGACGGACTGCACCAGCTCGCGGCTGACCCCGGCCTGCACCGCGTTCTCGAAGGCCTCGGGCCCGCCGCTGACCCGGCGGTAGTCCACCGCGTCGCGCAGCGCCTCCAGGGCGCGGACCAGGGTGGTCACCGCCGCCCGGCCCTCGGGCGCGGGGGCGTAGGCGGTGAGTCCGGCGCCGTTCTCGACCACCAGGACGCGGTCCAGGAAGTCACCGGCCCAGGCGTCCAGCCGGGCGCCGAAGTACGCGGCCCTGGTCCGCCCGGCCTTGGCACCGGCCACGAGCATCGCCCGCGCGGCCCGCTGGAGCCGCTCGGCGCCGTCCCAGGGCGCGGCGCCGGCCGGGCCCGGCAGTTCGCGCCGCCACCGCAGCTCGTCGCCCGGCACCGCGAGTGCCAGCAGGATCGAACGGGCGGACGGGCTGCGCGAGCGGGACAGCGCGGTGACGGCGTCGGCGAGCAGGTCGACCGCGTCGTCGAAGCCGTCCCCGGCCGGGACCAGCAGGCTGGTGCCGGGGTCGGTGTCGCCGGGCGGCGTCCAGCGCCCGTACCGGGCCGAGGGGCCGCCCCGCCGTACCCAGCCGTGCCGGGCGAGCAGGGTGGCGAGGACCACCGGGTCGACGGCGGCCGGGTCGGGCAGTGCCCGGGCACCCTCCGGCGACCCGTCTGGCAGCGTCATGGTCCTGCTCCTCCCCGTCGGGGCCGGGCCGTCACGGGCTGCCGCCCGCGCCGACCCGCGCCATGATGTCGCACAGCGCCCGGTCGTCGAAGACCTTCGCGACGGGCACGCGGACGTTGGTGCGCTGCCGGCCGGTCACCGGGTGGCCGGCCAGGTTGATCCAGTAGCAGCAGTGCCGCAGCTCCAGCGCGTCCGGCCGGGCCTCCAGCCAGTCGTCGACCCGGCGTGGCAGCAGCATCACGACCAGGATCCTGGGCACCGCCACCCGGACCCGCGCCAGCTTGCGCAGGTGGTCGTTGTCCAGGGTGAAGCTGAAGTACGGCCCGCCTGGACCGGCCGCGATCTGCTGGGTGGCCTTGAGCTGGATCTTGATCGTGACCTCGTCGTCCACCTCGTGCGCCGCGGAACCGTGGCTGACCTGCCAGTCGATGCCGTTGTCCGGGAAGGGCTGGGAGAGCGAGCAGCCGGCCGCCGCCGCGACCGCGTGCAGATAGCCGACCTGCAGCGTCTCCATGCAGGCCGTCACGGCCAGATTGCCCCGCAGGACGGCCGCCGCCCCCTCGGGCTGCGGCTGTGTCAGCGCCATCGCCCCGTTGCCTCCCCCGGCCCCGGGCCCGTCCGGATTCGAACGGGACACCCGACGGCAGCATCCCCGACCCGGGCTGCGCCAAACGGTTGAGCGGGCGTCAGAAGCGGGTATCAACCGGGCGGAACGCAGTACCTGAGGGGCAGTCATGCAGCAGCAGTGGTACACCGGCCCGCTCGCCTCCTTCGACACCGAGACGACCGGCGTGGACGTCGAGACCGACCGGATCGTCTCGGCCGCCCTGATCGTCCAGCTCGCACCGGGCACACCGGCCCGGACCTCGACCTGGCTGGCCGACCCGGGCGTCCCGATCCCGGACGGCGCCCGCGCGGTGCACGGCATCACCGACGAGCGGGTGCGCGCGTTCGGCCGCCCACCGCACGTGGTGGTGGCCGAGATAGCCCACGCCCTCGCCGAACAGGCCCGCGCCGGGCGACCGCTGGTGGTGATGAACGCGCCCTACGATCTGACGCTGCTGGACCGGGAGCTGCGCCGGCACCGGGGCCGGTCGCTGGCCGACGGGCTGGGCCCGGACGGTCTGCTGGTGCTGGACCCGCGGGTGCTGGACAAGCACATGGACCGCTACCGCAAGGGCCGCCGCACACTCACCGACCTGTGCGCGCACTACGGCGTGGAGCTGACCGGCGCGCACGACGCCGCGGCGGACGCGACGGCGGCGCTGAAGCTGGTCCGGACGATCGGCGCCCGTTACCCGGTGGGGCTGGGCGGGTTGTCGCCGGCCGAGCTGCATCTGCGGCAGGCGGTCTGGCACGCGGCGCAGGCCCGCGGGCTGCAGAGCTGGTTCGACCGGTCGGGGACGCCGGAGCGGGTGGACCCGTCCTGGCCGTTGCGCCCGGCCCGGTGCGGCTGCGGGCGGCGGCCGGGGCCGGAGCACAGCTGCGAGGTCGCCGCGTAACAGGGGCGTCGCGGCGGGGGTTCCCGAAGACGCCGCAGGCCCCGACCGGTCTCCCGATCAGGGCCTGCATGCTGTCCGGTGGGCGATACTGGGATCGAACCAGTGACCCCTTCGGTGTGAACGAAGTGCTCTCCCGCTGAGCTAATCGCCCGGGCAACGAGAAGAACAGTAGCACCAATTGGGGGGTGCCGTACAACTCGTTCCCCCCGGGCGGCCGCCCGGCGGATCCACAGAACTACGGCTCCGCACGGAAGATGACTGCGCTTCAGCCCGATTCCGGGCAGGCCGCTCCCGGGATTCCGGAAATACATGTGAGGCCCAGCCGATAATCGACTGGGCCTCACATATCACAATGCATTCCGGTGGGCGATACTGGGATCGAACCAGTGACCCCTTCGGTGTGAACGAAGTGCTCTCCCGCTGAGCTAATCGCCCGGGTGCAGGGAAAACATTACCGCATCCCGCAGGGTGGTCCGAACACCCCCGCTTCGGGCTCCCGTCACCCGGGACACCCCGCACGGCTCAGTTGCCGTTGATCGTCCAGGGCGCGACCAGCCCGTACCTCCACAGGTACCAGCCGCCGAGGCCGGCGATCACGGCCAGGCCGACCGCGGTGAACGTGAGGTTGCGACGCCGGACCCTCGGGTCCATGGCCTTCTGGGCCGTCTCGGCCACCTTGCGCCTGGTCCAGCGCAGGGCCAGCTGGGCCCAGACGAACTCGGTCGCCCAGATGCCCATGCCCAGGAAGATGACCACCCAGCCGGGGCCGGGCAGCGGCAGCATGATCACGCCGATCACCACCACGGCGAGGCCGATCAGGAAGACCGCCACCTGCCAGCTCAGGTGCAGCGACCGGGACCGCCGGACGAAGTGCGGCGCACGCGAGCCGAGCGGCCGGCCGCCGTCGACGCCCGCCCGCTCCTCGTCCGCGCCCTCGCCCGCCGCCCCGGAGTCGTCCGGCACCACCGCATCACCCGTTCCCGTGTTCCCGCCCGCGTTCCCGCGTGTCCTGTCGCTTCGCACAGTCATGCCGGGAAACTAACCGAGAAGTCCCCGGGTAATGCCCCGCCGGGCGCTCCGGGCCGATTCCGCAATGCGCCGTAAGGGGTACGACTCGCCCCCGAATCGGGACAGAGGGGTTTACATCGGTCGTGGGGGTGGGATGGTCCGTTCGCCGACGTGCGATTCCCCGAGCGCACACTGAGCGAAAGGCCATGGCGCTTATGAACACCACGGTCAGCTGCGAGCTGCACCTGCGCCTCATCGTGTCCAGCGAGTCCTCACTGCCCGTCCCCGCGGGCCTGCGCTACGACACCGCCGACCCCTATGCCGTGCACGCCACGTTCCACACCGGCGCCGACGAGACCGTGGAGTGGGTGTTCGCCCGAGATCTCCTTGCGGAGGGGCTGCACCGACCCACCGGTACCGGTGACGTCCGGGTGTGGCCGTCGCGCAGCCACGGGCAAGGGGTGGTCTGCATCGCGCTGAGCTCTCCGGAAGGAGAAGCCCTGCTGGAGGCCCCGGCCCGGGCGCTTGAGTCGTTTCTCAAGCGGACGGACGCCGCCGTACCCCCTGGCACCGAACACCGTCACTTCGACCTCGACCGGGAGCTGTCCCACATCCTCGCCGAAAGCTGACCCCAACCGGAGGAGGTCACGCCCCGCTGCCGGCGGGGTGGTCACCCCCTGCCGTCATCGCAGCCGTCCTACTCGGGGGCACGGCCGCAGACTCAGCCGCGCACGACGCGGTCTCGGGGCCGGTGTACGGCCCGCTCCCACCGGAGCGGGCCGAGCACCACAGGCGCCCGGCACCGGAGCCGGCCATCCGTACGGGTGGCCGGCCTCGCTGCCGGGCGCCGTCGGTTCCCCCCGCGCACCGGCGCCGGGCGCCGCGATCGCACACCCTGACGACATCCGTACACCTCTTCGAAGAAAGCGGCCATCCTTCGGCGGCACAGCCCGGTAAGGTCTGGGGTTAACCGTAGACGTGGGGTGCCGACGGCCCCCTCCGCGCGAGGAGCCCCCAACGTGCTGATCACCCATGACACCGAGTGCGCGCTGAGCATCCTCGTCGAGCTGCTCAACACCGCACCCGAGGTGTGCGGCACCGAGCTGCTGCCCGACGTGGCCGCGCTGGACGCCTTTGTGATCCGCCAGGAGATCAGCGAGGTCGACTCGCTGACCCAGGACGACCTGCGCAAGGTGCACGAGCTGCGCTCCCGGCTGCGGGAGGTGTTCGGCACCGAGTCCACGGCCGAGGCCGCCGAGCTGGTCAACGCCCTGGTCGCCGACGCCGGCACCACGCCCCGGCTGACCAACCACGACCACCACGGCTGGCACATCCACTACTTCGCGCCGCACGCCGCCCTCGGCGACCACCTGGCGGCCGAGCTGGGCATGGCGCTGGCGTTCATCCTGATGGCGGGCGAACGCGAGCGGCTGCGCCGCTGCGAGGCGCCGGACTGCGCGCGGGTCTTCGTGGACCTCTCCCGCAACCGCTCCCGCCGCTACTGCGACAGCCGCACCTGCGGCAACCGGCTGCACGTCGCCGCCTACCGGGCGCGCCAGCGCTCGGCGGAGGCCGTGCCGTCCGCCTGAGCCGTGCTCCCGGGGCCGTGCTCCCGGGCCGGGTCAGATGCCGCGCCGGCGGAGAATCTCCTCGATGTCGTCGAAGTCGCCGAGACCGTCGTCCCGCTTCCTGGCCGGTTTGGCCTTCGGGGCGGCGGTCTTGCCCTGGTCCGACGCGGCCGTGACCGCGGGGCGGGCCGGGGCCGGTCCGGTCGCGGCCGGGCGGGTCCCGGAGGCCTCGACGGCCCGGCGGCCCACCCAGCGGGTGGCGAGCAGCAGACCGGCCGAGACCGCGAGCAGCGCGATGCCGGTCCAGACCCGGGGGTCGAACACCAGCTTGGCGGCCCAGTCGGCGAATTCGTGGCCGATCGTCCGCGCCACCGGGAAGAGGCCGGTCAGATAGAGCCCGGCCGGCAGCAGGGCCACCGCGAACCAGCGGGTCGCGGAGAGGAAGCGCCGCCGGTACGCGCGCAGCCCGGCGACGGCCACCCCGGCCGCCGTGAGCAGGAAACTGACCGCCGCCGTCAGCATGGCCGCACCCCGTCTCGTCCAGTCGTCCTGGTCATCAGGCCCTCCTGTCGGTCCGGCCCCGATCGCACCGCCGACCCGGCGCGGGGCCTATTAGTGGAACACTGAGGACATGATCGAAGGTTCCCTCCCCCGTCTCGAGTTCTGGTGCGAGCTCCAGTGCCCGGACTGCCGCACCGCCCTGGACGACGTACGGGCGCTGCGCGCCGAGTACGGCGACGCGCTCCCGGTCGAGCTGCGCCACTTCCCGCTGGAGAAGCACAAGCACGCCTACGCCGCCGCGCAGGCCGCCGAGGAGGCGTTCGCGCAGGGGCTGGGGTGGCCCTATGTGGAGGCGCTGCTGGCCCGGGTCGAGGAGCTGGACGCGCGCGGCGAGGAGTTGCTGCTCGAGGTGGCGCGCGAGGCCGGGGTGGACGCCGAGGAGGTCGACACGGCGCTGGTCGACGGCAGGCACACGCTGATCGTGGACGCCGACCAGGCCGAGGGCAAGGCGATCGGGGTGACGGGCACGCCGACGTACGTGATCGCCGGGCAGCGGCTGGACGGCGGGCAGAGCCAGGACGGCCTGCGGGCCCGGATCGTCGCCGCCATCGAGGCCGCGCGGGCTTCCCGACCGACCGTCAGATGAGCGGCTTGCCGTAGACCCGGTTGACGGTCCGGTAGCCGAGCGAGTCGTAGAGGCGGATCGCGACCTCGTTGTCGCTGAAGACGTTCAGCGCGAGGTCGCGCACTCCGGCGGCCAGGCACTCGCGTTCGGCGAGCAGCATCAGCGACCGGCCGTGGCCCCGGCCCCGGCGGGGCCCGTCCACCTGGACCACCATCACCCAGGCCAGCGGGGCGCCGTCGGGCAGCTCGCGGACCCGCAGGGCCAGCCAGAGCGAGCCCAGCGGGTCCGGCCCGTCCCCGTAGAGCCGGCGCAGGGCGACGCCCGAGGTCTCCGCGCCCTGCGGGAGCAGCTGCACGTGGTCGGCGTCCGACTTGGCGCGCGCCTGCTCCGGGCTGAGGCCGGAGGAGATCAGGTGGCCGAGATAGACCTCCTTGACGGTGGCGAGCCAGTGGGGGAAGGCCTCGGCGTCGATCCGGCACACGACGGCGCCGGCCGGCAGCCCGGGCGGGGCGGTGAGCCGCTTGGACATGCTCCGCATCCGCTCGGTGTAGCCGAGGGTGGTGGCGAGGGCGCGGGCGACGGGCGCCGGCTCGGAGATGTCGGCGTCCACCCGGACGCAGCCCCAGCCGCGCAGCACCTCCTCGGCGGCCAGCGCGCCGAAGGTGCCGCGCCCTCGTCCGCGGCCTTCGCGGACCTCCAACTCCGCTATCTCGCCCCAGAGTTGCCCTCCCCTGAGGACTGCGGTGGTGCGCAGCGCGCCGACCGGGTGGCCGTTGGCGCAGATCAGCCAGCGTCTGGTTCGGCCGCCTTCGGCGGTGGGTGTTTCCGGGCCCTCGGGGCGCAGCGTGGTGGTCATGTGGTGCTCCCTCCCCACCGTCCGGGGGTTCTATCCGTGCCCGGGCGCGGGGTGGGGCTCACGGGTCGAGGTCGTCGCCGCTGCGCTCGGTGAAGACGGCCATGGCCTTGACGGTGACGGGGCCGGGTCCGGCGAGTTCACGGTCGTCGACGCGGGTGACGGCCTGGACGTCGCGCAGGGTGGAGGTGAGGAAGATCTCCTCGGCGTCCTGGAGCGCGCTGAACGGCAGGTCGGCCTCCTCGGCGCCGGACCAGTCGATGACCAGCCGACGGGTGATGCCGGCCAGGCAGCCGGAGGCCAGGGCGGGGGTGAGCAGGCGTCCGTCGATCACGACGAAGACGTTGGAGCCGGTGCCCTCGCAGAGCCGTCCCGCGGTGTTGGCGAAGAGGGCCTCGGAGGCGTGGGCGCGGTGGGCGGCGGCGAGGGCGACGACGTTCTCGGCGTAGGAGGTGGTCTTGAGGCCGGCGACGGCGCTGTGCTCGTTGCGGCGCCACGGGACGGTGGCGACGGCGGTGGTGTCGGGGCGGCGGCCGGCGGCGGAGAGGGCGACGACCAGGGTGGGGGTGTCGTCGCCGCGCTCGGAGCCGAGCGGGGCCGGGCCGCCGGTGTAGGTGACGCGCAGGCGACCGAGCGGCACGGGGTTGGCGGCGAGGACCTGGGCGCAGGCCTCGCGGACCAGGTCGTGGTCGGGGTCGGGCAGTCCGAGGCCGCGGGCGGAGCGGGTGAGCCGGTCGAGGTGGCGGGTGAGGGCGAAGGCCCGGCCGTCGACGGCCTTCATGGTCTCGAAGACCCCGTCGCCGGTGGTGAGTCCGTGGTCGAGGACGGACACGGCGGCGTCGGCCGAGTCGACGAGTGACCCGTTGACCCAGCTCTTGGTGGGGTTCTGCATCGAGGGGTGCTCCTCAGGGCGCTTGTGCGGAGCGCTGCGCCGGGGCCGGGGGTTCCCGTTCGGCTCCTGGCGTTCGCCCCGCTTCAGTCGGTTTCGGTGCCCGACGCTATCGCGACCAGGCGGGCGGCCTTCAGTTCGGTTTCCGCCCACTCGCGCTCGGGGTCGGAGCCCCAGGTGATGCCGGCGCCGGTGCCGAAGCGCAGGAGGGGGGTGCCGGGGTCGGTGCGGTCGATCCAGAAGGTGCGGATGCCGACCGCGAGTTCGGCTTCGCCCCGGTCCGCGTCCACCCAGCCGACGGCCCCGCAGTAGGGGCCGCGCGGGGCGGTCTCCAGGGCGTCGATGATCCGGAGCGCGCTGGACTTGGGCGCGCCGGTGACGGAGCCGGGCGGGAAGGTGGCGTCGAGGAGGGCGGGCCAGCCCGCGTCGGCGCGCAGGGTGCCCTGGACGGTGGAGACCAGGTGGACCAGGCCGGGGTGCTTCTCGACGGCGCAGAGATCGGGGACGGTGACGGTGCCGGTCCGGCAGACCCGGCCGAGGTCGTTGCGGACCAGGTCGACGATCATCACGTTCTCGGCGTGGTCCTTCTCCAGCAGGTCGTCCTCGGTGCGGCCGGTGCCCTTGATCGGGCCGGAGGAGACGGTATGGCCGTCGCGGCGCAGATAGAGCTCGGGTGAGGCGGTGGCGATCTCGACGCCGTGCTGCGGGAGCCGGATCGTTCCGGCATAGGGGGCCGGGTTGCCGTGGGCGAGCAGACCGGTCAGGGCGTCGACGTCGGAGCGGGCCGGGTCGGGCAGTGGCGCGGAGAGGACGCGGCAGAGGTTGGCCTGGTAGACCTCGCCGGCGGCGATGTGCTCGCGGATCCGGCGGACCCCCGCGGTGTAGGCGGCGCGGTCGAGGGAGCTGTGCCAGGTGCCGGCGGCCGGGCCGAGCCAGCCGGCGACGGCCGGGGGCGCGGGGGCGGGGCGGACGTCGTCGAAGCGGGCGCAGGTGAGCCGGCCCTCGAAGTCGTGGGCGACGGCCCAGTAGCCGGTGGAGTCCAGCGCGGCCGGATCCGAGGTGACGTCGCGCAGCCCGGTGGCGAGGCGGCCCCCGAAACGGGCGAGCGGGGTGAGGGGGGCGATGGGGCCGAACACGGTTCTCCTGCACGGGTGGCGGGGCTGCGGTGCCTGAAGTGTAGGTCGGGGGTGCGCGCCGGGGTCGTGAGCAGGCGCGGGCATCGCGCGGGTGTGCGACGGATGGCCTGCGGATGATCGTCCGGCTTCGCCGCCGACGGGGCGCGACGGCCCTCCGGAGCGGCTGACGGAACGGCACTCGAGGGACACCCCCTCGGCACGCTGCGGGAACGGATTTTTAGCTGGCCCGGGAATCCGCTAGAGTTCAACACGTCGCCAGGGAGCGCAGCCGAAGAAAAGCGGTGAAGATCCCGGGAGACAGGCGGACGTGGCTCAGTTGGTAGAGCATCACCTTGCCAAGGTGAGGGTCGCGAGTTCGAATCTCGTCGTCCGCTCAATGGAGAACAGTGTAAGATCGTTCTTCGAGTGTTGCCTGGTGGAGTGGCCGAGAGGCGAGGCAACGGCCTGCAAAGCCGTCTACACGGGTTCAAATCCCGTCTCCACCTCCAAGAGGATCGACCGGTTCTGCCGGAAGAACCTCCCCGCGCGATTAGCTCAGCGGGAGAGCACTACCTTGACACGGTAGGGGTCACTGGTTCAATCCCAGTATCGCGCACGTCGGGCCCTTCGGGGTCTGCTGCAGGACCGCCACACCAGGCGCGATTAGCTCAGCGGGAGAGCACTACCTTGACACGGTAGGGGTCACTGGTTCAATCCCAGTATCGCGCACAGTAACGGCCGGGGCCGTGATCCGTGAGGATCACGGCCCCGGCCTTTTGTCGTTCCCTTCAGGGCCCGGGGCCTCGGCTCAGGCGCCCCAGGGCATCCGGGGGTTCCGGGCATGCAGAAGAGCCGCGTACGGTCGACCTCACCGACGTCCGTACGCGGCATCTCCGCCTGCCGGGGTGCTCTGCGCACCGCTATCGCCCGTCCGCGGTCATCGCGGGCACGGCCTCCCCGGCGGCACCGCTCCCCGTCCCCAGGGGATCGGTGCCCGTTCAGTGGCCGGCTGTGGCAGCCGGCCGGTCTCAGTGACCGATCGGTCAGTGACCGATCAGCTCGGCGACGGCCTGGGCCTGGTTCGCCATCTGCTCCCAGCCGCCGAAGAGCGCGACCAGCAGGACGGCGCAGGGCAGGGCCATGGCCAGGGCGACCGCTGGGTGCCTGGTCTGGTCGGCGGAGCGCTGGGTGAAGGCCGGTCGCCGGCGGCGGGGGGATCCCGTGAGCTGCGCTGCCATGCCCTCACTCCTGATTCGTGCTCTGCTGTACCGGTCGGTCGATGTTGGCGCGGTGGACGGCTTACCTCGGGGGACGAGTGCCCCGTCCACCGCTGAGGACAACGCTATGGCGCGAGGGGGTGGTAGGTCGTCATGCCGTCGTACTGTTCGCCGGGCATCCCGGAGGATGACGCGCGTCCTCCGGGACTACTACCGCAGGGGGAGACGGGCTCGACCGCACCCCCGGGGGAACCCTGAGAGGCGACCCCGAGAAGCGCTCCGCAGGTCTGGTGACCTTGATGTCAGTGCTAGATCGGACAATCGCACCGAGGGTTGAGGTGTTGCGTATCAGCACACCGCAACGGGCAGTCCGTAAGCTGTGCCAGACAGGAACTGACGATGCCCCAACCGACGGGGCCTCATCCACGGGCTGACGGGGAACGAAGATGGCGATGATGCGGCTGAGGCGTGAGGACCCCCGCATCGTCGGGCCGTACCGCCTGCACCGACGGCTGGGAGCCGGCGGGATGGGCGTGGTCTACCTCGGCTCCGACCGCCGCGGCCAGCGGGTCGCCCTCAAGCTCATCCGGGCCGAGCTGGCCGAGGACCTGGAGTTCCGGACCCGCTTCGCCCGCGAGATCTCCGCCGCCTCCAAGATCCGGGGCGGCTGTACGGCGCGGGTGGTGGGCTCGGACATCGAGGCGGACCGCCCCTGGCTGGCCACCGCCTACGTCCCCGGCCCCTCGCTGTACAAGCGGGTCGGCGACGAGGGGCCGCTGAGCTGGCCGGAGGCGGCCAGGATCGGGGCCGCCCTGGCCGACGGGCTGGTCAAGGTGCACGAGGCCGGGGTGGTGCACCGGGATCTCAAACCGTCCAACATCCTGCTCTCGCCCCGGGGGCCGCGGATCATCGACTTCGGCATCGCCTGGTCGCGCGGCGCCAGCACGCTCACCCACGTCGGCACGGCGGTCGGCTCCCCCGGCTTCCTCGCGCCCGAGCAGGTCCGCGGCGCCGCCGTGACACCCGCCACGGACGTCTTCGCGTTCGGGGCGACGCTGGCGTACGCGCTCACCGGGGACACCCCGTTCGGCTCGGGGGCCTCCTCCGAGGTGATGCTGTACCGGGTCGTGCACGAGGAGCCGGACCTGTCGGCCGTACCGCCGCCGCTGGCGCCGCTGATCGGGGCGTGTCTGGCGAAGGAGCCCGCCGAGCGGCCGGGCGCGGCGGCCCTGCACGAGCGGCTGAGCGAACTGGCGGCGCGCGGCACGACCGTGGGTGGCACGGCCTCGGGAGGTCCCGCGCGCCCCGCCGGGCGGCCCGGGGCCCGGCCGGGGCCCGCGGTTCCCGCCGGGGCCACCGTACCGGCGCCCCCCGCCGTCCCACCGCGCGGTGTGCCCGCGCCCGGGCGCTCGCCGGACCCTGCCGCCGCGCGGGCCCGGGCAGGGGCCGTCGGCCGCCCGGTCGGCCAGCCCGCGGCCCATCCGGCCGGGCCGCAGCGGCACCCGCAGGGGCAGCAGGCCACCGCGCCGCTGCCCCGGCCCGAATCGCTCCAGACCACCCGGCCGATGCGCGAACGCCAGCAGACCCCGCCGCCCGTCCGCCCCGCAGGGCCCGGCGGCCCCGGCCCCGCGGCCGCCCGGGAACGCGAGCGGGAGCAGCGGCCCGACCGGCCACGCGGGCGGTCCGGGGACCGGCAGCACACGCCCGTGCCCGGCGGACGGCCCGCCACGTCGCGGCAGCGGCTGCTGCGCCAGCGGCTGGTGGTGTTCGTCACCGTGACGGTGGGGGTGGCGCTGGCCATCGCGGCGGCGCAGGGCTGCGAGAACCGGAGCAACCGGGGCCTCGGCCCGGCGGGCGGCCGGACGGTGAGCACCGCGCCGGTCCAGCCGCCGGGCGCTCCGGTGACGCCTTCGGCGGCCGGGCTGTCGGCGGACGGCGCGACGCCGTTCGCGGCGGCGGCGCACGGCGGCGCGACGGGTGAGGGTGCGCTGGGGCCCGCGCAGGGCGCGGGACCGGTGGTGGACTGGCCGAACCGCGGCTACCCCGATCCGGCGGGCGGCCCCGGGATCGCGCTGCGTGACGGCCGCTCGGTGGGGACGACGGGGCCGCAGGTCGTGCTGAGCGCCGTACTGCCGGCCCGGTACAAGGGCGCCCCGGCGACGCTGGTGGTGCTGCGCCGGGCGGAGGGCTCGGTGCCGGTGGACCTGGTCCAGCTGTTCTCCTTCAACGGGGACACGCCCGTCCCGCTTGCCTCCCGTTCCTCGGCCGCGGATCCGCAGTCGACGGCGACCTGGCGGCTCGACAACGGTGCGCTGGTCCGCGAGGAGCGGGTCACCCAGACCGGTGCGGTCACGTCCACCCGGTACACCGTGCGGGGCGACGGCACCATCGAGGAGTCCTGGCCCGGCGCGGGCGCTTCCGGCGGCACCGGCCTCAGCTCGGTCGCGCCGCCCGCCGCGGCCCCCGCGCCGCCGACCTCTCCGACGGGCTGACGGCACGGACGGGGGCGCCGCCCGGTTCAGGAGGCGGCGGTGACGGCGTAGAAGGCCACGGCCGCGGCGGCGCCCACATTGAGCGAGTCGATGCCGTGGGACATCGGGATGCGGACCGGACGGTCGGCCGCGGCGAGGGCCTGCGGGGTGAGTCCGTCCCCTTCGGCACCGAGCAGCAGGGCGGCCTTGGCGAGGCGGTGCGGGGCCAGGGCGGCGAGGTCGACGGCGGTGTCGGCGGGGGTGAGGGCCAGCAGGTCGAAGCCGGCGGCACGGACCGTCCCCAGGGCGGCCGGCCAGGGCTCCAGCCGGGCGTAGGGGACGGCGAAGACCGCGCCCATGGAGACCTTGACCGCGCGCCGGTAGAGCGGGTCGGCGCAGTCGGGCGAGAGCAGGACGGCGTCCATGCCGAGCGCGGCGGCGCTGCGGAAGATCGCGCCCAGGTTGGTGTGGTCGACCAGCCCCTCCAGGACGGCCACCCGGCGGGCACCGGCCAGCAGCGCGGCGGCGTCCGGCAGCGGCTTCCGTTCCATCGAGGCGAGCGCGCCGCGGTGGACGTGGTAACCGGTGACGGCCTCGGCCAGGGCGGGTTCGACGACGTGGACGGGGGCGTCGGCCTCGGCGATGACGTCCGCCATCACGTCCAGCCACTTGGCCGTGAGCAGCATCGACCGCATCCGGTAGCCGGCGGCGAGGGCCCGGCGGATGACCTTCTCGCCCTCGGCGATGAACAGGCCTTCGGCGGGTTCGCGTCGGCGGCGCAGTTCGACGTCGGTCAGGCCGGTGTAGTCGCCGAGGCGCGGGTCGGCGGGGTCGGTGACGGTGCTGGGTTCGGACACCCTGCGATCTTGCCAAGCCCGGGAGGAGAAGACCAAACGGGCGTACGGCCGGACCGGCTGGCCTTGGCCCGACGGCGGCGGGAGTGCGAGGATGGCGTATGGCCCGATTTCCGGGTCGATCATGGGCTCCGTCGGCCTCTGGCACTTCCGGTTCCGCCGTATCCTCCCGTTCCGCCGGTGCCACCGGCTCCGCCGGTGGGGGCCCACACGGTCGGCCAGCACAGCCGTCGGCGGCCCGTTCGCGCTCACCGAAGCGTCGGTCGCTGGCCAGGCAGGTGTTCGCGCTCCAGGTGTTCGTGGTGGTGCTGCTGGTGATCGCCGCGGCGCTGGCGCTGGTCGTGCAGTCGCGCAACAACGCCACGGACGAGGCCCGCAACCGGTCGGTGGCGGTGGCCCAGACCTTCGCCAACTCCCCCGGCGTGGCCGCCGCGCTGGTCGGCCCCGATCCCACGGCCGTCCTGCAACCGTCGGCGGAGGCCGCCCGGACGGCCTCCGACGTGTCCTTCATCGTCGTGCTGAACCTCTCCGGCGTCCGCTACACGCACCCGAACCCGAACCTGATCGGCGGGATGTTCAACGGCACCTTCGAGCCCGCGGTGCACGGGCAGGTGGTCACCGAGAAGGTCAACGACTCGCTCGGACCGCTGATCCAGGCGGTGGTACCGGTCTACGGGCAGAACCACACGGTGGTCGGGCTGGTGTCCGCCGGGATCACGATCGCCAGCGTGAGCAGCGCGAGCGAGCGGCAGCTGCCGCTGGTGCTGGCGGCCGCTGTGGTCACGGTCGGGCTGGCCACCTGCGGGACGGCGCTGATCAGCCGGCGGCTGCGGCGGCAGACGCACGGGCTCGGTCCGGCCGAGATGACCCGGATGTACGAGCACCACGCGGCGGTGCTGCACGCGGTGCGCGAGGGCGTGCTGATCGTCGGCGGTGACGGCCGGCTGCTGCTCTGCAACGACGAGGCGCGCAGGCTGCTGGACCTGCCGCCGGACGCCGAGGGCCGGCCGGTGACCGAGCTGGGGCTGGACCGGGCACCCGAGGAGCTGCTGACCGCGAACCGGCCGGTCAGCGACGAGGTGGTGCTGGCCGGTGAGCGGCTGCTGGCGGTGAACATCCGGCTGACCGACCGCGACGGCGGCCCGCCCGGCTGCGTCGCCACGCTGCGCGACTCGACCGAGCTGCTGGCGCTCTCCGGGCGGGCCGACGTGGCGCAGCAGCGGCTGCGGCTGCTGTACGACGCCGGGGTGGCGGTGGGCAGTTCGCTGGATGTGACGCGGACGGCGGAGGAGCTGGCGCAGGTGGCGGTGCCGCGGTTCGCGGACTTCGTCACGGTGGACCTCGCCGAGCAGGTGCTGGAGGGCGAGGAGCCGCCGCCGGGGCCGGCGCTGGGGCGGATGCGCCGGGCGGCGCTGAGCGGCGTCCGGGACGACGCGCCGTTCTATCCGGTGGGCACGGCGCTGAACGTGGTGCCGTCGGCACCACTGGCGGGAGCGCTGAACAGCGGGCTGCCGGGGGTGGAGCCGCGGCTGGCGGACGCGCACGAGTGGCGGGAGCAGGATCCGGAGCGGTCCGCGCAGGTGCTGGCGTACGGGGTGCACTCGCTGGTCCGGGTGCCGCTGCGGGCGCGCGGGGCTCTGCTGGGGGTGGCGCGGTTCTGGCGGGCGGACCGCACGGAGCCGTTCGAGGAGGACGATCTGGCGCTGGCCGAGGAGCTGGTCGCGCACGCGGCGGTCTGTATCGACAACGCGCGCCGGTACACCCGGGAACACGCGATGGCCGTGACCCTGCAGCACAGTCTGCTGCCGCGCACCCTGCCGGACCAGAACGCGCTGGAGATCGCGCACCGGTATCTGCCGGCGCAGGCGGGGGTGGGCGGGGACTGGTTCGACGTGATCCCGCTGCCGGGGGCCCGGGTGGCGCTGGTGGTCGGGGACGTGGTGGGGCACGGGCTGCACGCGGCGGCGACGATGGGCCGGCTGCGGACGGCGATCCACAACTTCTCGACGCTGGACCTGCCGCCAGACGAGCTGCTGGGGCACCTGGACGACCTGGTGAACCGGATCGACCAGGAGGAGTCGGGGACCGGGGCGGCGGTGACCGGCGCGACCTGCCTGTACGCGATCTACGATCCGGTGTCGCGGCGGTGCACGCTGGCCAGCGCGGGGCATCTGCCGCCGGCGCTGGTCGGCCCGGACGGGCGGGTGGACTTC
Organism: Kitasatospora sp. NPDC087315; assembly: GCF_044744345.1. NCBI lineage: Bacteria > Bacillati > Actinomycetota > Actinomycetes > Kitasatosporales > Streptomycetaceae > Kitasatospora > Kitasatospora sp. NPDC087315. The sequence goes on from NZ_JBIUYD010000006.1 coordinate 164,458, forward strand.
CCCGAGCTGTCGACCGGGCCGCCGCTCGGGCTGGCGTCGATGCCGTTCGAGACCACCCAGCTGGAGGTGGCGGAGGGCAGCCGGCTGGTGCTCTACACCGACGGGCTGGTCGAGGACCGCGAGCGGGACATCGACGTCGGGCTGGAGCTGCTCCGGACGGCGCTGAGCGGGCCGGACCGGACGCCGGAGCAGACCTGCGCGGACGTGCTGCAGACGATGCTGCCGGCGCATCCGCAGGACGACATCGCGCTGCTGGTGGCACGGACCAGGGTGCTGGCGCCCGACCAGGTCGCGGAGTGGGAGGTGCCGTCCGACCCGGCCGCGGTGGGCGAGGTCCGGGCGGCGGTCGCGGAGCGGCTGACCGGGTGGGGGCTGGAGGAGGCGGCGTTCGTCACCGAGCTGATCCTGAGCGAGCTGGTGACCAACGCGATCCGCTACGGGACCGGGCCGATCCGGGTACGCCTGCTCCGCGACCGGGCGCTGATCTGCGAGGTGTCCGACACCAGCAACACCTCGCCGCATCTGAAGTACGCGGCCACCACGGACGAGGGCGGGCGCGGGCTCTTCCTGGTCGCCCAGTTCGCCGACCGCTGGGGCACCCGGTACACGGGGACGGGGAAGGTGATCTGGACGGAGCAGCCGCTGGAGTAGGCGGTGCGCCGGGCGGACGGGGTGTTCGCCCGACGCGCCGTGCCGGTGTCAGAGACGCAGGCCGGGGGCCAGCACGTTGACGACGTCGCCGACGACGATCACGGCGGGGGGCTTGATCCGCTCGGCCTCGACGGTGGCGGCGACGGTGCCGAGGGTCGCGTCCACGCGGCGCTGCGCGGCCGTGGTGCCCTCCTGGACGACGGCGACCGGAGTGTCGGCGGGGCGGCCGCACTCGACCAGCCGGGCGGCGATCTCGCCGATCTTGTCCACCGCCATCAGCAGCACCAGGGTGCCGCTCATCCGCGCGGCGGCCTCCCAGTTGACCAGCGAGCGCGGGTCGGAGGGACCGACGTGGCCCGACATCACCGTGAACTCGTGCGTCATGCCGCGGTGGGTGACCGGCACGCCGACGGCCGCCGGGACACTGATCGAGCTGGAGATCCCCGGGACGACGGTGACCGGCAGCCCGGCCTCGGCGCAGGCGAGCAGCTCCTCGCCGCCGCGCCCGAACACGTACGGGTCGCCGCCCTTGAGCCGGACCACGAACTTGCCCGCCTTGGCGTGCTCGACGAGCGTCCGGTTGATCGCCTCCTGGGCCATGAACCGCCCGTACGGGATCTTGGACGCGTCGATCACCTCGACGTGCTCCGGCAGCTCGGCCAGCAGCTCGCGCGGGGCGAGGCGGTCGGTGACCACCACGTCCGCGGCGGCCAGCAGGCGGCGGCCGCGCACGGTGATCAGATCGGGGTCGCCCGGGCCGCCGCCGACCAGGGCGACGCTCCCCCGGCCTGACGGCCTGGAGGTACCCCCAGCGCCGTGCGAGCGGAACCGGCGGGCGGCCAGCGAGCCGTCCCGCAGGCCGTCCACGATCGAGTCGCGCAGGGCCGCGGAGTGCCGCGGGTCCCCGGTGAGGACGGCGACGGTGACGCCCGCGTCGCGGCCGCTGGCCGGGGTCCAGGCGGTGGCGGCCGACGCGTCGTCGCTGCGGGCGCAGAACACCCGCTCGCGCTCGGCCTCGGCGCTGACCGCGGCGTTGACGGCCGGGTCGGCGGTGGCGACCAGCGCGTACCAGGTGTCGGCGAGATCGCCGTCCTGGTACGGGCGGGCGTGCCAGGTCAGCTCACCGGCGTCGGCCATGGCCTGGACGGCCGGCGTGGTGGTCGGCGACACCAGGTGCAGCTCCGCGCCCGTGGCGATCAGCGCCGGCAACCGCCGCTGAGCGACCTGGCCGCCGCCGACCACGACCACGCGGCGGCCGGCGAGCAGCAGGCCGACCGGGTACGGGGTACGTCCCTCGGTGCTCGGGTGCGGGTTGGGCGCGGTCATCGGCGGAACTCCTGGATCGGGGACGGACAGGTGGGGGTACGACGGCACCGCCGCGCGTACCGGCCCGGGGGTGCGCCGGTACGCGCGGCGGTGCGGGCGGCGTCAGGCCTTCTCGGTGACCCCGGCGGAGTCGAAGGTGGCTACATCGTGCATCGCCCGGGCCGCGCTCTGCACCAGCGGCAGGGCCAGCAGGGCGCCGGTGCCCTCACCGAGCCGCAGGTCGAGGTCGATCAGCGGGCGCAGACCGAGCTTGGCCAGCGCGGCCTGGTGGCCGGGCTCGGCGGAGCGGTGGCCGGCGATGCAGGCGGCGAGCACCTCGGGGGCGATCGCCTTGGCGACGAGCGCGGCCGAGCCGGCGATGACGCCGTCCAGGACGACCGGGGTGCGCAGCGAGGCGGCGCCGAGCAGGAAGCCCGCGATGGCCGCGTGCTCCAGGCCGCCGACGGCGGCGAGGACACCGATCGGGTCCGCCGGGTCGGGCTCGTGCAGGGCGAGCGCGGCGCGGACGACCTCGACCTTGCGGGCGTGCGTCTCGTCGTCGATGCCGGTGCCGCGGCCGGTGACCTCGGCCGGGTCCAGGCCGGTGAAGACCGAGATCAGGGCGGCGGAGGCGGTGGTGTTGGCGATGCCCATGTCGCCGGTGACCAGCGCCTTGTTCCCGGCGGCGACCAGGTCGCGGGCGGTCTCGATGCCGACCTCGATGGCCTTGAGGGCCTCCTCGCGGCTCATCGCCGGACCCTGGGTCATGTCGTCGGTGCCGGGCCTGACCTTGCGCGGCAGCAGGCCGGTGGTACGGCCCTGCTGGACGGCGTCCGGCAGCTCGGCGGCGACGCCGACGTCCACCACGCAGACCTCGGTGCCGATCTGCTTGGCGAAGGAGTTGATCACCGCTCCCCCGGCCAGGAAGTTGCCGACCATCTGGACGGTGACCTCCTGCGGCCAGGGGCTGACGCCCTGGGCGTGGACGCCGTGGTCACCCGCGAAGATCGCCACGCAGGCGGGCTCGGGGACCGGCGGCGGGCACTTGCGGGAGAGACCGCTCAGCTGCGCGGAGATGATCTCCAGCATGCCGAGGGAACCGGCCGGCTTGGTCATCCGCTTCTGGCGGTCCCAGGACTCGCCGAGCGCCTTGGCGTCCAGCGGGCGGATGCCCCGCAGGGTCTCGGACAGCAGGCCGTGCGGCTCCTCGCCCGGCAGCGCGCGGTTGCCGTACTGCTCCTCGTGGACGACCCAGGACAGCGGGCGCTTCCTGGCCCAGCCCTGCTGCTGGAGCTCGGGCTCGTCCGGGAAGGCGTCGACGTAGCCGACGCAGAGGTAGGCGACGACCTCCAGGTGCTCGGGCAGGCCGAGCTCCCGGACCATCTCGTCCTCGTCGAAGAAGCTCACCCAGCCGACGCCGAGGCCCTCGGCCCGGGCGGCCAGCCAGAGGTTCTCGACCGCGAGGGCGGCCGAGTACGGCGCCATCTGGGGCTGGGTGTGCCGGCCCAGGGTGTGGCGGCCGCCGCGGGTGCGGTCGGCGGTGACCACGATGTTGACGGGCGTTTCGAGGATGGCCTCGATCTTGATTTCCTTGAACTGCTTGGCCCGGCCCTTGGGGAGCGAGTCCGCGTACGCCTCGCGCTGGCGCTCGGCCAGTTCGTGCATCTTGCGGCGGGTCTTGGCCGAGCGGATCACCACGAAGTCCCACGGCTGGGAGTAGCCGACGCTGGGCGCGGTGTGGGCGGCCTCCAGGACCCGGATCAGCACCTCGTGCGGGATCGGGTCGGGGCGGAAGCCGTTGCGGACGTCGCGGCGCTCGCGGATGACCTGGTGGACGGCCTCGCGGCCGGCCTCGTCGTAGCCGGGGGCGGCCGGGCCGCGGGGCTCAGCGGGCTCCTCGGGAGCGGGCTCCTCGGCGACGGGCTCGGCGGTGACGGGCTCCTCCGCGGCGGGCTCGGCGACCGGGTCGGGTGCGGGGTCCTGCCCGGGGGCGGGGTCCTCGGTGGTGTCCTGCGCGGCGGCGGTGTCCGGTGCGGCGGCGGGCTCGGCCCCAGGGCCGGCCTCGGGCTGGGGCCCGGCCTCGGGGGCCGTCTCGGCGACGGGCTCCTCGGCGGCGTCCTGACCCGGAGCGGGTTCCTCGGCGGCGTCCTGCGCGACGGCGGGCTCGGCCTCCGCCACGGCCTCGGCCTCGGGCTCGGTTTCGGCGGCAGGCTCGGTCACGGCGGGCTCGGCGGCCGAGGGGACCTCGGCGGTGGCCGGCTCGGCGGGTCCGGCCTCGACCGGGGTGGCCTCCTGCGGCTGCTCGGCCGACGGGGCCACGACGGCCTGCCCGGAGGGCATCTCACCGGTGCCGGCGGCGGTCTCGGCAGCCTGCTGGGTCTCGGCGGCGACCGCCGTCTCCGTGGTCTCGACGGTCTCAGCGGTCTCGCCGGCCTCGACCGCCTCGGGGGCCGGGGCGGCAGGCTGTGCCTCGGTGGCGGTGTCCGCCGGGGCGGCCTGCTCCGGCTCCGTGGCAGCCTGCGCCGACGCGGCGTGTTGTGCCACCTCGGCAGGGTGTGCCACCTCGGCGGCCGGTGCGTCACCCTGCTCGGCGACCGCTATGGGGGCGGGCTGCTGGGCGGTCGTCTCCGCGACCACCGGAGCGGGCTCGACCGCCTCGACCTGCGGGAGGCCGTGCGGGGTGGGGGCGGCGAGGAAGGCGGAGATGCGGCGGGGCTGGCCGGCCGGGGCGGGCTGCTCCTCGGCGGCCACGGCGGGGACGGCCTGCTCGGCGGGCACGGTCGCGGCCCCGGCCTCGGCGGCACCGGGCGCGGGGACCTGCTCGGCGGCGGGGGCCTCGGCGGTGTCCTGCGCGACGGCGGGGGCCTCGGTGACCGGCTCGGTGACCGGCTCGGTGACCGGTTCGGCGGTCGGCTCGGCGACGGGCTGCGCGGTGGCGTCCGCCACCGGGGCGGCGACGGCGGCCTGCGGGGCCACCGGGGCGGCGGGCTCGGCCTCGGGCGCCTGCTGGACGTTCTGAACCGGCACACCCGGCTGCGCCGACCCGGCCGGCGCGGCCTGCGGCGCGAAGCCCTGAGCGGGCACCGCGGCCTGCGGCTCCGGCTGCGGGCCGACCACGACGGGAATGCCGTGCGCGGGCGTCGCCCCCTGCGAGGGGCCGCGGTCGGCGAGCGAGCGGACCGGGACGTGGCCGGTCATCAGCGACGGGTCCGGGATCGGCGGGCCGGCGTGCAGCGGGCGTCGCGGCGCCTGAGCCGCCGTCAGCGGCTCCGGTCCCTGCGCCTGGACCGGCGGCTGGCCATGCGGCTGACCCTGTGCCTGGACCGGCTGTCCCTGGGGCTGTCCCTGGGGCTGCGTCTGGGGCTGTGCCTGGACGTACGACTGGGCCTGCGCGTGCAGGGCGGCCGGGTCGGCGGCGCCCAGCAGCGGCGGGTCCAGCGGCGGCCAGGACGGCTCGACCGGAGTGCCGGGCACGGCGGCCCCGGTCTGCTCCTCGGCGCCGTACGCCAGCTGGTCGGCGGGGACGGGCGGCTCGCCCCAGGAGCCCTGCGGACCGGGCATCAGCAGCACATCGTCCTCGTCGTCGAGCGGGTCCGGCTGGTCGGGCTGGTCGAGGAAGTGGAAGGCCGGGCGCGGGGCACCCGGGTCGACGGCCCAGCCCCCGCCGGGCACACCGACGGCCGGAGTGCCGTGGCCGGGCACGCCCTGCGGCAGCCCCTGCCCGTGGACGCCCTGCGGCGGGATCCCGCCCGCCCCCGGCACCGCGGGGTTCGGGACCGCACCGCCGTCCATCGCGACGCCCTGGACGGGTGCGACGGGTACCGCGACGCCCTCCGGGCCGCCGAGCGGGGCGGGCCCGGCGAGCAGGTGCTCCGGCAGTCCCTCGTTCGGGACGTGGCCGCCATCGGTCATGTCAAAGCTCCTTCCAGGCCGCTGCCGCGCCCTTGGCGACGCGATCACCGACCGCAGCGCCCATCCGCACGGGCCGGGCCTGCACCGACCCGCCCCTCAACCACACACGGCCGCCGCGCCGAGGCGCTGCGGCCGAAGTCCTACTTCCGGCGCGCTGCGGCACCCCGGCCCACGCACCACCCACGAGGAGCGGCGCGCCATCTGAAACAACGACAACCCGGGGCAACCGGCACGTCCGCACCGGACCCTACGGCATTCTCCCGGTCCGGCACGCGGCCCGTCGAATTGCCCACACTCCGAGCCACACCGGGTTGCACCACGTCAAAAAGGCGACAAACCGACCGGATCGGGCAGGTCACCGGCCGCCACAGCCGCCCAGGACGCCACACTACCGGCCCGGCGGTGTCACCTCTCGAATCGGTGTCCGGATGCGACCTGGATCACCGCCGGGCGCCTTCGGGACCACGCGGCGGCACTTCGCCTTCACACGATCTGCTCACCCCAGAGCAGGAGCACGCCCGGCTCCCCCGCCCCGAACCGCAGCCCGCCACCGCTCCCGTCCGTCCGCAGGGGCGTGGACTGGAGCAGCGCGCCGTCCGCCCGGTAGCCGGCCTCGGCGATGGCCCGGCGGATCTCCTCCGCCTCCGCGAGCGTGCGGGCCACCGCGACGAACCGCTCGGGCCGGCGGGCCAGGACGGCGCGCACCACCTCGGAACCGCCGGATTCGACGACCGCCGCGTCCGGCTCCGGCAGACCGCCGAGCACCTCGGGGCCACGGCCGTGGACGGTCTCCACCTCGACGCCGTAGCGGCGGGCGTTGACGGCCAGCCGGGCGCAGGCCGAACGGTCGGACTCGACCGCGACCACCGCCGCGCCGAAGCGGGCGGCCTCGACGGCGAGGGCTCCGCTGCCCGCGCCCACGGACCAGACCAGGTCGCCGGGGCGCGCGCCCAGCCGGGCCAGCACCAGCGCACGCACCTGCGCGGGGAGCGCCTCCGACGCGCCGGGCTCGTCCTCCGCACGCCCGGCGCCCGCGTAGGCATCGCCGGGGAGTGCCCAGCCGCGGTCCGCGCCGGGGAAGCCGACCGGACGCCCGGCCAGCCAGCCGGCCGCCTCACCGGGCGCGCCCGACTGCGGGCCGCCACTGTGGCCGCCGATGACCAGTACCACGTTCGGGTCGCGCCAGATGTGGTCCGCGACCCGGTCCGAGGTGAGCACCGTGACGTCCTCGTCGGGGGTGCCGAGGGCCTCGCAGACGACGAAGGTCCGGTGCACCCCACGCAGCATCAGCGCGAGTTCGCTGGGCCCGGCGCCCGGGGCGGTGAGGACCGCCACCTTCGGGTTGGCCCGGCAGATGTTGGCGGCGCGGCGCAGTCGTCCGCCGTGGGCGCTGACCACCTGGGCGTCCTCCCAGGGCATGCCGGCCCGGGCGAAGGCGACGGCCACCGAGGAGACGGCGGGCAGCACTTCGAGTTCGAGGCCGTACTCGGGCCGGCGCAGGGTGCGGACGACGCCGAAGAAGCCCGGGTCGCCCTCGGCGACGACGACGGCGGCGCCGCGGTGCTCGGCGATCCTGCGGGCGGCCAGCTGGACGCTGCCGAGGGCCAGCCGTTCGGCGGCGGGTGGCACCGGGAGGGCGTTGAGTTGGTAGGGTGCGCCGGCCACCAGGGTCGCCGCGGCGAGGGCCGCGCCGGCGGCCTCGGTCAGCGGTGTGCCGTCCCACCCGATGACCGTGATCCGGTCAGCCATCTGCGGCTGTTCTCCCTCGCCTTGGTACGCCGACATCCCGCGCCCGTGTACGGCGCCGGAGCAGAGGCTACCGGGTGTGATCCCCTCGGCGCCGACATCTCGTACACATGTCCGCCACCGGTCGCGTCCGGTGGACGGGGCGGTCAGTCGCGGAGCACGTAGTGGTGGTCGCCGGGCCAGACCGTGGCGTCGGCGGGCTCGGTCTCCATGTCCTCGGGGAGCAGGCTCCACAGGATGAGGTCGCTGCGGCTCTCCCCTCCGGCCCGGAGCCCGTCGCCGCGCACTATCCAGGCGCTGCGCAGGACGCCCTCGCTGATGCCGCCGATCTTCTGGGCGACCTGCTGGGCGGCGGTGTTCCCGGCGGCGGTGCGCATCTCCAGGCGCAGGAAACCGCGGTCCTCGAAGAGCCACTGGGCGACGCCGAGGACGGCCTCCGGCGCGTAGCCCTCGCCGCGGCCCCAGGGCGCGGTGACATAGGTGATCTCGGTGGAGCGCAGCCGCCAGTCGGTGTTGCGCAGTTCGACCAGGCCGACCAGGCGCTGGGTGAGGTGCTCGGCGACGGCGAAGACGATGCCGCGGCCGGCGGCCCGGTGCCCGGGCGCGAGGGTACGGGCGAGCGTGGCGGCGTACTCCTCGGTGAAGGGGTGCGGCAGGTCCGTCCAGGCCAGGACGAGTTCGTCGGCCATCATGGCGGCCAGGCCGGGGGCGTCGTCCTCCGCAAGGGGGCGCAGCAGCAGCCGTTCGGTGCTGATGGCGGTCTCGGGGAAGCTCGCTGCCATGCCGTCTCTCCTCGCCGGGTCCTGGACACACCGTACGCCTCGCCGGTACCCGGGTGTCACGCGGTGCACGGCTCGCACGACGGTACGTCAGAACTCGGCCTGTCAGGGTGTCACTCCCGCATACTGCCCGACCGGGCCCCCGCCGAGGTGTGGCGGGGGCCCGGTCGAACGGTGCGCGACGGATCAGAAGGCGGGGATGACCGAGCCGTTGAAGGTGTCGTCGATGTACTTCTTCACCTCGGGCGAGTGGAGCAGCTCGGCGAGCTTCTTGACCCGCGGGTCGTTCTCCTTGCCCTTCTTGACGGCGAGGATGTTGGCGTAGGGGTTGCCCTCGGCCTTCTCCAGGACCACCGCGTCGGTGGCGGGCTTCAGGCCGGCGTCGATCGCGTAGTTGCCGTTGATGACGGCCGCGTCGAGGTCGCCGATGGAGCGGGGCAGCTGGGCGGCCTCCAGCTCCTTCCACTTGAGGTTCTTCGGGTTGCCGGTGACGTCGGCCGGGGTCGCGGCGGTGCCCGCGCCCTCCTTGAGCGTGATCAGCTTGTTGTCGGCGAGCAGCTTGAGCGCGCGGCCCTCGTTGGTGGCGTCGTTGGGCAGGCCGATGGTGGCGCCGTCGGCGATGTCGCCGATGGACTTGACCTTCTTCGAGTACACGCCCAGCGGCTCCAGGTGCACCGGCTCGACGGAGACGATGTCGGTGCCGTGCTTCTTGTTGAAGTCCTCCAGGTACGGCAGGTGCTGGAAGTAGTTGGCATCGGCCGAGCCGTCCTGCACCGCGGTGTTGGGGGTCACGTAGTCGGTGACCTCCTTGATGTTGAGCTTGAGGCCCGCCTTCTCCGCCAGGTTGTCCTTGACGAACTTCAGGATCTGGGAGTGCGGCGTGGGGCTGGCGGCGACGGTGAGGGCCGCGTTCGGGTCGGAGGACCCGGACGACGAGCCGGAGCTGCCGCAGGCGGCGAGCGAGAGGGCGATGCCGGCGGTGGCGAGGACGCTGGTGAACTTCAGGGCGTTGCGCACGAAAAGTGCCTTTCTGCGTGATACGGGGAGCCGCGTCCGGAGTCGGACGGCGGGAAGTCAGGGGGCGACGAGGTCCTCGTCGGGGGTGGCCGCCGGGGTCGCGCCGCCGCGGAGCAGCCGGGTGCGGCCGCCGCCGCGGCCGCGGTTGGCGAGCCGGCGGACGGCGTAGTCGCCGAGCAGCTGGATGGCGGTGACGATGATCGCCAGCTCCGCGACGATGACCCACATGAAGGTGGTCTCGAAGCGCAGGTAGCCATAGGTGATGGCGAGGTTGCCGAGGCCGCCGCCGCCGACGGTGCCGGCCATCGCCGAGTAGCTGATCAGCGTGATGACCGTGGTGGTCAGCGAGGCGGTCAGGCTGGGCAGGGCCTCCGGGATCAGCGTCTTGCGGACGATGGTCCAGGTGCTGCCGCCCATGGCCCGGACGGCCTCGACCAGGCCGCCGTCCACCTCGCGCACCGAGGTCTCGACCAGGCGGGCGAAGAACGGGATGGCGCCGATGGTGAGCGGCACGGTGGCGGCCTGCCAGCCGAGGGAGGTGCCGGCGATCAGTTTGGTGAAGGAGAACAGCGCGACCATCAGTACCAGGAAGGGCAGCGAACGGGCGATGTTGACGACCGTGCCGATCACCCGGTTGAGGAAGACGCTCTCCAGCGCGCCGCCCTTGGCGGTGAGCACCAGCAGGACGCCGAGCGGCAGTCCGAACAGCACGCTGCCGACGGTGGAGACGGCGACCATCTGGAAGGTCTCCCAGGTGGCGGGCCACAGCAGTTCCTGCATCTGGTCCCAGGTCATGCCACCGCTCCGTTCACGTCGAGCACGTCCACCTGAAGGCCCTGCTCGCGCAGGTAGCCGATCGGCACCACGTTGTCCTGGTGGCCGCCGGGGAGTTCGACCCGCATCCGCCCGACCATGCGGCCGGCGATGGTCTCGACGGCGGCGCCGAGGATGTTGACGTCGATCTGGTAGGTGCGAGCGAGCTGCGAGACGAAGGGCTCGGCCGAGGTTTCACCCTGGAAGGTGATCTCCAGGACGGTCCCGCCGGGGTGGCCGGAGCCGAACTCGCTGAGCGGGAAGAGCTCGCGGGCGAGCTCGGAGCCCGGCTTGGCGAGCAGGTCGGTGAGCTCGCCGGACTCGACCACCCGGCCGCCGCGCATCAGGGCGGCGGAGTCGCAGACGGACTTGATGACGTCCATCTCGTGGGTGATCAGCAGGACGGTGAGGCCGAGCTGCTGGTTGAGGTCGCGCAGCAGCTTGAGGATGGAGCGGGTGGTCTCGGGGTCGAGCGCGGAGGTGGCCTCGTCGGAGAGCAGCACCTTGGGGTCGCCGGCGAGGGCGCGGGCGATGCCGACGCGCTGCTTCTGGCCGCCGGAGAGCTGGCCGGGGTAGCTGCGGGCCTTGTCGGCGAGGCCGACCAGGTCGAGCAGTTCGGAGGCCTTGCGGCGGCGCTCGGTGCGGTCCAGTCCGATGATCTCCAGCGGGAGTTCGACGTTCTGCTGGACGGTACGGGAGGCGAGCAGGTTGAAGTGCTGGAAGACCATGCCGATGCGGCGGCGGGCCTCGCGCAGCTCCCGGCCGGCCCGGTTCTCGCCGCCGGACAGCGCGGTGAGCTCGACGCCGTCCACGGTCACCGTGCCGGAGCTGGGGCGCTCCAGCATGTTGACGCAGCGGATGAGGGTGGACTTGCCGGCACCGCTGGTGCCGACGACTCCGTAGACCTCGCCGGGGCGGACGTGCAGGTCGACGCCGGCAAGGGCGGTCACCTCGCGGCCGCGGGAGCGGTAGACCTTGGTGAGGTCCGTGGTGGTGATCACAGCTGCTTCCGTGGGTCGGGGGCGGGCGGCGGACGGCGACCGGACCGGGTTTCGGGTCGGTGGCGTGGCCGGCGCTGCGCCAGGGGGATCCGGACCTGCCACCCCTTGATCGTGGCCGCTGGGCGACCGGGCCGCGCGACGGCGTGGCCCTTACGAGTCATCGGGGACGACCACCGCCCGTGGGTGGGCAGGCGGAGGGAGAGGGTGCGGCAGGCGGGGCGCGCTCACACGGACGGGAGCGGGCGGGGTCTCGCTTCGGGGCGCGAGGAGGGGGGTGCTCCCAGCCGGAGGCTGGGAGGGAACAGTGGCCCTCAGCGGTGACACATTCGACGACACATGGCACGCTCACCTGCCGGCAGAGTGCCGGTGGGGGTCCATTTCGTCGTCGCAGTCATGTGAGCCAGTAAATCAGATGGGCCGGTTTCGTCCCAATTATTTGGATCCGCTGTCCGCAATACGGACAGGAAACGCCGCTACCAGGGACGATACGGCTCGGCGCCGCCACCGAAAGGCTCGAATGGTGGCGGCGCCGACCGGGTGGGGCCGGGTGGCGGGGCTCAGGCGGTGGCGGCGAGCGGCGCCTCGGCGGACTTCTCCAGGTGGACCAGGCTGATCCGGCCGTCGGTCTGCTCGACGGCGGTCTGCCGGTAGCCCTGGCGGGCATAGAGGCGCAGGTTCCCGAGACTGCGGTGGCCGGTCACCAGCCGGTAGGACGTCACCGGGCGGCCGTCCTCGGCGAGGCGGCGCTCCAGCGCCTCCAGCAGGCGCCCGCCGAGGCCGTGCCGCTGCATCCGCGGGTGGACGACCAGGCGCTCTATCCGGCCGACGCCGTCGGGGCCGATCCGGCCGCGCACCGTGCCCACCACCTCGCCGCCGAGCCGGGCGACCAGGAAGTGCTGCTCGGTCAGCTCGTCGCGCAGGCTCTCCAGGGTCTGCGTCAACGGCTCGATGGCCCAGTCGCCGTACAACTCGGCCTCGCTCTGGTAGCCGAGGTACTGGAGCTTGAGGATCTGCTCCGCGTCCTCGGCGTCCGCCGCCGAGATGATCACGCTCATGCCCATGTGCTGGGGCCTCCCCAATGTCGTGCCCGGCGCGCGAACGTGAGGGTGCCGCACCGGATGTCCTGCCGGAGATGGACCGGCCGGGGATCCGCCCTGGCCGGGGGTGGCGCACGAACGTACCAGCCGCACGGCCCGGTGGGGCCCACGTCGCCGACGGCGCGCTCACGCTCAGTATCCAAGTGATCGCGCCGTCGTCAAGAGCTACGTTCGCCAGCGCTCTACCCGCGTGTCAGCTTCCCTCAACCTTCCGGCCGCCCGACGTGGCGAGGGTCACGTCGGGCGGCCGGGCGGGGGCGGCGGGCGAAAGGGGCGGTGAGGGCCGTGCGCCCAAGGGGCCGGCCGGGGCGGAGGACGTCCGGCGTGGTGGGTGCGCCCCGGACGGCGGAGAGGTCGGCGGCCGGCCGGCGCGGGGGCGGGAGGGGTGCCCGACGTGGCGAGGGTCACGTCCGAACGGGGGGCGCGCGGTGACTGGGTGTGTCGGAGCACGGGCCGGCCTCAGCCATGACGCTCGCCGTGCAGGAGCACGCGCAGGCAGGCGAGGCAGCGGGAGCGGGTGGGGCCGATGGAGCCGCGCGGCATGCCGAGGCGGACGGAGAGCTCGTGGTAGGTCGGCGGCGGGTCCTCGGCGAGGGCCGCGACCAGCCGGGGACAGCGGCCGGGCAGGGCGGCCACCGCCTCGCGGACGAGACGGCGCCGGAGCTCGGCGAACACCTCGTCCTCGGCGGAGGGGACGGAGGGAACGTTGGTGCGCATACCGTGCATGACCGGGTCCGGGCGGGGGCGGTCACGGTCGGGCGGGCGTGCTCGCGCGGAAGGGGCGTGACGGTCGGCCCGTCACGCCCCTTCCGCCTGGCTCACCTGTCAGCCCTGGACCCACTCCTGCTGGAGCGCGAGGTCCGCCTTCACCTCGGCCAGCTGGACGGCGACGGCCGAGGGGGCGGTACCGCCGCGCCCGTTCCGCGAGGCGATCGCGCCGTGGACGCTGAGCACCGAGCGCACCTCGGGCGTCAGGTGCCCGGAGATCGCGGCGAACTGCTCGTCCGTCAGGTCGGACAGCTCGATGCCCTGGGACTCGCAGACCTTGACGCAGGCGCCGGCCACCTCGTGCGCGACCCGGAACGGCACGCCCTGCTTGACCAGCCACTCGGCGATGTCGGTGGCGAGCGAGAAGCCGGCCGGGGCCAGCTCCTCCAGCCGCTCCCGGTGCACGGTGAGGGTGGCCATCATGCCGGTGAAGGCCGGCAGCAGCACCTCAAGGGTGTCGCAGGAGTCGAAGACCGGCTCCTTGTCCTCCTGGAGGTCCCGGTTGTAGGCGAGCGGCAGCGCCTTCAGCGTCGCCAGCAGGCCGGTCAGGTTGCCGATCAGGCGGCCGGACTTGCCCCGGGCCAGCTCGGCGATGTCCGGGTTCTTCTTCTGCGGCATGATCGAGGAGCCGGTGGAGAAGGCGTCGTGCAGCGTGATGAAGCCGAACTCCTTGGTGTTCCAGATGATCACCTCCTCCGCGATCCGGGAGAGGTTGATCCCGATCATCGCGGTCACGAAGGCGAACTCGGCGACGAAGTCGCGGGAGGCCGTGCCGTCGATGGAGTTGCCGACCGAACCGCCCTCGAAGCCGAGGTCGGCGGCGACGGCCTCCGGGTCCAGGCCGAGCGAGGAGCCGGCCAGCGCCCCGGAGCCGTACGGGGAGACGGCGGTCCGGGCGTCCCACTGGCGCAGCCGCTCGGCGTCCCGGCCGAGGGCCTGCACGTGCGCGAGGACATGGTGGGCGAAGAGGACCGGCTGGGCGTGCTGGAGGTGGGTGCGGCCCGGCATGGCGGTGTCGGGGTGGGCCTCGGCCAGGCCGACCAGGGCGTGCTGGAGGTCGAGGACCAGCCCGCCGATGATCTTCGCGTGGTCCCGCAGGTACATCCGGAACAGCGTGGCGATCTGGTCGTTGCGCGAGCGGCCGGCCCGGAGCTTGCCGCCGAGTTCGGCGCCGAGCCGCTCCAGCAGGCCCCGCTCCAGCGCGGTGTGCACGTCCTCGTCGGCGACGGTCCCGGTGAAGGTGCCCGCCTCGACGTCGGCGAGCAGCCGGTCGAGCCCCTCCAGCATGCCGGCCAGCTCGTCGGCGCTCAGCAGCCCGGCCTTGTGCAGGACCCGGGCGTGCGCCTTGGAGCCGGCGATGTCGTACGGCGCCAGCCGCCAGTCGAAGTGCACCGAGGCCGAGAGCCTGGCCAGCGCCTCGGACGGGCCGTCCGCGAAGCGCGCGCCCCAGAGGCGCAGCTCAGGACCGGTACTGGCGGCGTTCTGGTCGGCAGGCATCGCGCGGGCTCCTTACAAGCTGAGGGGTGTCGGGGGTGGGCCCCGGCCGTGGGGTGGGACGGCCGGGGCCCGGGAGGGAGTGGATCAGGCGAGGTCGCGCCGCGCGGCGATCTTCGAGGAGAGGCCGAAGATCTCGATGAAGCCCTTGGACATCGACTGGTCGAAGGTGTCACCGGTGTCGTAGGTGGCGAGGTTGAAGTCGTACAGCGACTGGTCCGACTTCCGGCCGTTGACGACGGCCCGGCCGCCGTGCAGGACCAGCCGGATCTCACCGGAGACGTGCTGGTTGGCCTCGTTGACGAAGCCGTCCAGGGCGCGCTTGAGCGGGGAGAACCAGAGGCCGTCGTAGACCAGCTCGGCCCAGCGCTGCTCCACCTGCCGCTTGTAGCGGGCGAGTTCGCGCTCGACGGTGACGTTCTCCAGCGCCTGGTGGGCGGTGATCAGGGCGATCGCGCCGGGAGCCTCGTAGATCTCCCGGGACTTGATGCCGACCAGCCGGTCCTCGACCATGTCGAGCCGGCCGACACCCTGGGCACCGGCCCGCTTGTTGAGCTCCTCGATGGCCTGCAGGACGGTGACCTTGCGGCCGTCGATGGCGACCGGGACGCCGGCGTCGAAGGTGATGACCACCTCGTCGGCCTCGCGCTGGGTGGCCGGGTTCTGGGTGTACTCGTAGACGTCCTCGATCGGGGCGTTCCAGATGTCCTCCAGGAAGCCGGTCTCGACGGCGCGCCCGAAGACGTTCTGGTCGATCGAGTACGGGGACTTCTTGGTGGTGGCGATCGGCAGGCCCTTGGCCTCGGCGAAGGCGATCGCCTTGTCCCGGGTCATCGCGTAGTCGCGGACCGGGGCGATGCACTTCAGGCCGGGGGCCAGGGAGTTGATGCCGACCTCGAACCGGACCTGGTCGTTGCCCTTGCCGGTGCAGCCGTGGGCCACGGTGGTGGCACCGTGCTTCTGCGCGGCGGCGACCAGGTGCTTGACGATGACCGGCCGGGAGAGGGCGGACACCAGCGGGTACTGGCCCTGGTAGAGGGCGTTGGCCTTGACGGCCGGCAGGCAGTACTCGTCGGCGAACTCGTCGCGGGCGTCCGCGACCTCGGCCTCGACGGCACCGCAGTCCAGCGCGCGCTGGCGGATGACGTCCAGGTCCTCGCCGCCCTGGCCGACGTCGACGGCGACGGCGATGACCTCGGCGCCCGTCTCCTCGGCGATCCAGCCGATGCAGACGGACGTGTCCAGACCGCCCGAGTAGGCGAGTACGACGCGCTCGGTCACGGCTTTCTCCTTCACAACTGTGCGAACAGGTTTACGGCGATAGGCATAAGTATGCACTACGCCGTATGAAATTCAAAACCCATCGCCGCATCCCGGTGAGCGGGGGTTACTGGGCCTTGGCCTGGGCGAGTTGCATCAGGTGGTCGGCCAGGGCCTGCCCGCCGGCCGGGTCGCGGCTGATCAGCAGGACGGTGTCGTCGCCGGCGATGGTGCCGATGATCTCGAAGACCTCGGCCTGGTCGATCGCCGAGGCCAGGAACTGCGCGGCGCCCGGCGGGGTGCGCAGCACCACGAGGTTGCCGGAGGCGGTGGCGGAGACCATGAGTTCGCCGGCCAGCCGGGCCATCCGGCCCTCGCTGGCCGACTCGCCCATCGGCGCGCGCGGCGTGCGGTCGCCGCCCTCGGCCGGGACGGCGTAGATGAGCGCGCCGTCCCGGTTGCGGATCTTGACCGCGCCCAGCTCGTCCAGGTCCCGGGAGAGGGTGGCCTGGGTGACCACCAGTCCATCGTCGGCGAGCAGCTTGGCGAGCTGGCTCTGCGAGCGCACGGGCTGGCGGGTGAGCAGATCCACGATCCGCCGGTGGCGCGCGGTGCGGGTCTGCGGGACCTGCGGCGTCGGCCCGGCGGAGGACTGGCCGGAGTTGGGTACGGTCATGTGATTATTCTCCCGGACTACGCTCGGCTCGCACCGGCCGGGGCGCTCTCGCGCACCGTCCGGAGGATGCCCGGCAGCGCGGCGAGGAAGGCGTCCGCCTCCTGCTCGGTGAGCACCAGCGGGGGCGCCAGCCGGACGGCGTCCGGAACGGCGGCGTTGACCAGGAAACCCGCCTCCTGGGCGGCGGCCTGGACCCTCGCGGACACCGGCTCGGTGAGCACGATGCCCAGCAGCAGGCCGGCGCCGCGGACATGCGAGACCAGCGGGTCGCCGATCGCCTCGACGCCCCGGCGCAGCCGCTCGCCGAGCGCGCGGACGTGCGCCAGCAGCCCCTCGGACTCGATGGTGTCGAGCACCGCGAGGGCGGCGGCCGCGACCACCGGGTTACCGCCGAAGGTGGTGCCGTGCTGGCCCGGGGTGAGCAGGTCGGCGGCCTCGCCGAAGGCGAGCACGGCGCCGATCGGCAGCCCGCCGCCGAGCGCCTTGGCGAGGGTGACGACATCCGGCTCGACGCCCTCGAAGGCCTGGTGGGCGAACCAGTACCCGGTCCGGCCGATGCCGGTCTGGATCTCGTCCAGGACCAGCAGGGTGCCGGTGGCGCGGGTGATCTCGCGGGCCGCCTTCAGGTAACCGTCGGGCAGCGGGATCGCGCCGTTCTCGCCCTGGACGGGCTCCAGGAAGACGGCGGCGGTCTCGGTGGTGACGGCGGCCCGCAGGGCCTCGATGTCACCGAACGGCACATGGGTCACCTCGCCGGGGAGCGGGAGGAAGGGCTCCTGCTTGGCGGGCTGGCCGGTGAGCGCGAGGGCGCCCATGGTCCGGCCGTGGAAGCCGCCCTGGAGGGCGACGACATGGGTGCGGCCGGTCCGGCGGCTGATCTTGAAGGCGGCCTCGTTGGCCTCGGCGCCGGAGTTGCAGAAGAACACCCGGCCCGCGCGGCCGTCCAGCCGGAGCAGCCGCTCGGCCAGTGCGATCGTCGGTTCGGCCATGAAGAGGTTGGAGACGTGCCCGAGGGTGGAGATCTGTCGGGTGACGGCCTCGACGACGGCCGGGTGGGCGGTGCCGAGGGCGTTGACCGCGATGCCGCCGAGCAGGTCGGTGTAGACGTTGCCGTCGGCGTCCCAGAGCCTGGCGCCCTCGCCCCGGACCAGCGGGATGCGGGGGGTGCCGTAGTTGTCGGTGAAGGCGTGCCGCCACCGCTCGGTCAGCGCGCTGTTGTCGGTCATGCCAGTCCCCCGGTCACGGTCGCCTCGTCGTCGTCCGGCACGACCATCGTGCCGATGCCCTCGTCGGTGAAGATCTCCAGCAGCAGGCTGTGCTGCACCCGGCCGTCCAGCACGCGGGCGGTGCCCACGCCGGAACGGACGGCGCGCAGGCAGCCCTCCATCTTGGGGAGCATGCCGCTGGCCAGCTCGGGCAGCAGGCCCTCCAGCTCGCTCGCGCTGAGCTGGCTGATCACGTCGTCGGAGATCGGCCAGTCCGCGTACAGGCCCTCGACGTCGGTGAGGACGACGAGCATCTCGGCACCGAGCGCCACCGCCAGGGCGGAGGCGGCGGTGTCGGCGTTGATGTTGTAGACGTGGCCGTCGGCGCCGCGGGCGATCGAGGAGATCACCGGGATGCGGCCGTCGGCGATCAGCGCCTTCACCGCGCCGGCCTCGATGTTGACGATCTCGCCGACCAGGCCGATGTCGACCTGCTCGCCGTCGACGACGGCGTAGCGCTTGACGGCGGTCATGGTGTGGGCGTCCTCGCCCGTCATGCCGACCGCGAACGGGCCGTGGCTGTTGAGCAGCCCGACGAGTTCGCGCTGGACCTGGCCGGCCAGCACCATCCGGACCACGTCCATGGTCTCGGGGGTGGTGACCCGCAGGCCGTTGGTGAAGGAGGACTCCAGGCCCAGCTTGTTCAGCTGCGCGCTGATCTGCGGGCCGCCGCCGTGCACCACGACGGGGTGCAGGCCGGCGTAGCGCAGGAAGACCACGTCCTGCGCGAACGCGGCCTTGAGGCTCTCGTCCACCATGGCGTTGCCGCCGAACTTGATCACGATGGTCTTGCCGTGGAAGCGCTCCAGCCACGGCAGCGCCTCGATCAGCGTTATGGCCTTGGGCAACGCGGTGTTGTTGCGGGCCTGTTCGCCCTTGGGTGCGATCTGCACGGTTCCGGTGTCCCTCGTGGGCTCGGTGTCGGTTGGCGTGGCCGTCGGACGGCGCGCCGGTCAGGTGGAGTAGGCGCTGTTCTCGTGCACGTAGTCGGCGGTGAGGTCGTTGGTCCACACGGTCGCGGCGGCCTCGCCGGCGTTCAGGTTCGCGGTGATGACGACCTCGCGGCCGGCCATGTCGACGAGGTCCCGGTCCTCCCCCACGCTGCCGTTCCGGCAGACCCAGACGCCGTTGATGGCGACGTCCAGCCGGTCCGGGTCGAAGGTGGCGGCGGTGGTGCCGATCGCGGCCAGGACGCGGCCCCAGTTGGGGTCCTCGCCGTGGATGGCGCACTTGAGCAGGTTGTTGCGGCTGATGGTGCGGGCGACCTCGACGGCCTCGTCCTCGGTGGCGGCGCCGGTGATGTCGATCCGGATGTCCTTGCCGGCGCCCTCGGCGTCGCCGATCAGCTGGCGGGCGAGGTCGGCGCAGACGGTGCGGACGGCCTCGTCGAACGCGGCCTGGTCCGGGGTGGTGCCGGAGGCGCCGGAGGCGAGCAGCAGCACGGTGTCGTTGGTGGACATGCAGCCGTCGGAGTCGATCCGGTCGAAGGTGGTGCGGGTCGCGGCGCGCAGCGAGGCGTCCAGGGCGGCCGGGTCGAGGGCGGCGTCGGTGGTGAGGACGACCAGCATGGTGGCGAGGCCCGGGGCGAGCATGCCGGCGCCCTTGGCCATGCCGCCGACGGTCCAGCCGTCCTTCGTCACCTGGGCGGTCTTGTGCACGGTGTCGGTGGTCTTGATGGCGACCGCGGCGGCCTCGCCACCGGTCGCGCTGAGCTCCCGGGCGGCGAGGGCGACGCCGGGCAGCAGGATGTCCATCGGGAGCCGCAGGCCGATCAGGCCGGTGGAGGCGACGGCGACCTCGCCGGCCGAGAGCTCGAGCTCCTCGGCGACCTTCTCGGCGGTGGCGTGGGTGTCCTGGAAGCCGAGCGGGCCGGTGCACGCGTTGGCCCCACCGGAGTTGAGGACGACGGCGGAGACCTGGCCGCCCTTGAGGACCTGCTCGGACCAGAGCACGGGCGCGGCCTTGACCCGGTTGGAGGTGAAGACGCCGGCGGCGGCGAACGAGGGGCCGTCGTTGACGACGAGGGCGAGGTCGGGGGTACCGGAGGCCTTGATACCGGCGGTGACACCGGCGGCGCGGAAGCCCTTGGCGGCCGTCACTCCCAGGTTCGGCTGGTCGGTCACGGTGCGACTCCGTTCAGGGGAAGGCCCAGCTCCTCGGGCAGGCCGAGGGCGATGTTCATGCTCTGCACCGCGCCGCCGGCGGTGCCCTTGACCAGGTTGTCGATCGCGCTGATCGCGATGATCCGCCCGGCGGTCTCGTCCAGGGTGACCTGGACCAGGGCGGCGTTGGAGCCGTAGACACTGCTGGTCTGCGGCCACTGCCCGGCGGGCAGCAGGTGGACGAACGGCTCGTCGGCGAACGCCTCGGCGTAGGCGGCGCGCAGGCTCTCGGCCGTCACCCCGGGCCTGGCCTTGGCCGAGCAGGTGGCGAGGATGCCGCGCGGCATCGGGACGAGGGTGGGGGTGAAGGAGACGGTGACCGGCTCGCCCGCGACCGGGCTGAGGTTCTGGGACATCTCCGGGGTGTGCCGGTGGCCGCCGCCGACGCCGTAGGGGCTGACGTTGCCCATGACCTCGCTGCCGAGCAGGCTGGTCTTGGCGGCCTTGCCGGCACCGGAGGTGCCGGAGGCGGCGACGATCACGGCCTCGGGCTCGGCGAGCCCGGCGGCGTACGCCGGGAAGAGCGCGAGCGTGACGGCGGTCGGGTAGCAGCCGGGGACGGCGATGCGGTTGCTGCCCTTGAGCGCGGCGCGGTGACCGGGCAGCTCGGGCAGCCCGTACGGCCAGGTGCCGGCGTGCGCGGAGCCGTAGAACTGCTCCCAGTCGGCGGCGGCCTTGAGCCGGAAGTCGGCTCCGCAGTCCACGACCAGCACGTTTCCGCCGAGGGCCTCGGCGACGGCGGCGGACTGGCCGTGCGGCAGCGCCAGGAACACCACGTCGTGGTCGGCCAGCACCTCGGGGGTGGTGGGCTCCAGGATCCGGTCGGCGAGCGGCAGCAGGTGCGGCTGCAGCGCGCCGAGCCTGGTGCCCGCGTTCGAGCCGCCCGTCAGCGCCCCGATCTCCACCTCCGGGTGGCCCAGCAGCAGGCGCAGCACCTCACCGCCCGCGTATCCGCTCGCACCGGCAACGGCGACTCGCAATGCCATGGCGTTCCCTCCTTAGTCGTGGCATGAATATACGCAGTGCGGAACATTCATGCAAGGAGTTCGCGGGCGGCCTCCCGGCGGCGGAGCCCGCCGCGGCCGGCGTCGCGGTCAGCGCCGGACGGCCCACAGGACGACGAACTTGGGATTGCCGGCGACGAGTTGGCAGTTGCCGAAGAGCCGGCGGAGCTTGAGGTGGTACCCCAGGTGGCGATTGCCGACCACCCAGAGTTCACCGCCCGGACGCAGGGCTCGGCGGGCGCCGGTGAACATCCGCCAGGCGGTGGCGTCGGTGGTGGCCTGGTGGGAGTGGAACGGCGGGTTGTTGAGCACGAGGTCCACCGAACCGGCCGCGACCGCCTCGGCCGCGAGGGCGTCCGCGGTGAGGAACTCGGCCGGGGCGTCCGGGCCGAGATTGGCCCGGAAGGTCGCCTCGGCGGAGGCCACGGCCTGGTCGGACTCGTCGACGAAGACCAGCTCGGCGCCCGGGCCGGCGAGGGCGGCGGCCGTGCCGACCACACCGTTGCCGCAGCCGAGGTCCACCACCCGGTCGCCGGGGGCGGCCGTCGGCAGGTGGCCCAGGAAGAAGCGGGTGCCGATGTCCAGGCGCTCGGCGCAGAAGGTGCCGGCGTGGTTGACCACGGTGCGGCCGGACGCGATACCGATGTCACCGGGCAGGGCGTAGCTGTGCGGCCACGGGCTGGGCCCGGGGTCGAGCGCCGGGTCGGGGGTGCAGAAGATCAGCCGGGCCTTGCGGACCGCGAGCGAGGTGCGGGTCGGGCCGAGGATTCGCTCGAAGAGCTGGAGGGTGGAGGTGTGGATCTCGGTGACCATGCCGGCGCCGATCACCACGGTGCCGGGGTGGACGGCCGGGGCCAGCCGGTGCAGCTGGTCCTCCAGCAGCGCGAGGCTCTTGGGGACACGGACCAGCAGGACGTCGACGCGCTCCGGCGGGGTGTCCCGGGTGGAGAGCAGCCGGGCGGCGCCGGGGGCGGTGCCGGCCCGGGCGAGGTTCTCCAGGGTGGCCCGCCGGCCGAGGTGGGAGTCGCCGATCTGCACCGGGCGGTGGGCGGCGAGCGCGGTGGTGAGGGCGCCCCAGCGGTCGCCGAGAACCACGACCGTCCGGCCGGTGAGGTCGGTCGCCACGCCCTGCGCGCTGTCCGTCTCGCCGGCGAGATGGCGCAGCAGGTACTCGTCGGCCGCGTCCCAGGCCCGCAACAGCTCGCGCGGGTCCGCCGGGAAGCGGGTGAGGTCGAAGGTGCCCCAGGACGTGGTGAAGGGCGTGGCGGCGGGCGTGCTGAGGCGGTTCATCGTGAGCTCAGGCTAGCCGACGGCCGGGCGGGGGCCGTCCGGGCGGCCGATACTGGGAGAGCCCGATCGGAAGGGGCAGCGGCCATGGACTGGAAGCTCGAAGTGGTGGTGGTCCCGGTGTCGGACGTGGACCGCGCGAAGCTGTTCTACGAGGAGCAGGGCGGCTTCACGGTCGACCATGACACCCGGATCCGTGACGGGGTGCGGGTCGTCCAGCTCACGCCGCCGGGTTCGGGGTGCTCGATCGTGGTGGGGGTCGGCCTCACGGAGGCGCCACCGGGCTCCATGAAGGGGCTGCAACTGGTGGTGCCGGACGTCGCCAGGGCGCACGCCGAGCTGGTCGCGCGGGGCGTGGAGGTCAGCCCGGTCCAGCACTTCGCGGACGGCGAGCGGGTGGACGGGCACGGCGGGGACTGGAACTCGTTCGTCTTCTTCAACGACCCGGACGGCAACGGCTGGGCCGTCCAGGAGTCGCCACGGCGGTGAGCCATGGCGGTGAGCGGGCTCGGGGCCCGGGCGAGCACGGCGTTAGGGTCTGGACATGGTCGAAGACGAGGGAAGCGTCCGGGTGGACAGCTGGATCTGGTCGGTACGGCTCACCAGGACGCGGGCGCTGGCCGCGGCGGCGTGCCGGGCCGGGCATGTCCGGGTGAACGGGGAGCGGGCCAAGCCGGCGCAGGCGCTGAAGGCCGGGGACGAGGTGCGGGTGCGCCAGGAGGGGTACGAGCGGGTCGTCGTGGTGAGGAAGCTGGTCCGCAAGCGGGTCGGGGCCGGGGTCGCGGCCGAGTGCCTGGTGGACAACAGCCCGCCGCGGCCGCCCCGGGAGCTGGCCGTGGCGGCCGGCGAGCGGGACCGGGGGGCCGGGCGGCCCACCAAGCGGGACCGGCGCGAGCTGGACCAGCTACGCCGGGGGTAGCGGGCGGCCCGGCCGCCGGCCGTCGGTATCGGCGGCCGCCGGCAGCCGCAGGAGGCCGGGTCAGGCGAGGGTGTCGGTGAGGACCTGGGCGACGAAGGCGTCCAGGTTGGCCACCGTACGGGCGATCTGCTCCTCCCGCGACAGCGACTCGGTGGGCCGGCTGACCAGCGGGGACGTCTTCAGCCCGCGCACGTACAGCGAGCAGGCCAGATCGGCGCAGATGTAGGTGCCGACCGTGTTCCCCTCGCGCCCGGAGACGCCCGCCCGGCGGGCGGTGAGGAGTGCGACGCCGGAGCCCGCGTGGGCGGAGACGCAGAGCGAGCAGACGTTGCTCTTGCTCAGGCTGCGGCGGATCGAGGGCACCCGCAGCGTGATGCCGACCGGCCCGCCGTCGCGCTCGGCGACCAGATAGCCGCGGTCGGGCGCGCCCTGGTCCCGCCAGCCGAGGAAGTCCAGGTCCTCCCAGGGCAGTTCGGCCAGGCCCCGGGGCAGGTTGAGCCGACGGGCCTCGCCCTTGGAGCAGTTGACGAAGGAACCGCGGATCTCGTTCTCGCTCAGGGGTCTCATGCCCCGGAAGCTAGCACCGGCCCAGGCGGCGCGTCGCGCCATTTTCCACCGGTGGGCCCGGCTTCGCCCCGTTACCGGACGGGGGTGCGCGGCCTGCACGGCCAGTCGGCGCCCGGCATCGTCGCCGAGCCGGGTGAGCAGGTCGTCCAACGCCAGGAAGACCTCCCGCGGTTCGCGCCCGGCGGCGTCGGGCAGGGGCGGGAGGGGGAGGGCGGCGGTCACGCCGCGGGGTAACTCGAACGGATGATGGTCTGTCAGTGGCGGAGGTTATGTTCCGGTGGCCGGATCCGGCGCCGGGAGGGGAGGCGCCGGATCCGGTGCCGGGGTCAGCGCTTGAAGGCGACGGCCGCGTAGCCGGAAACGTCCTGCCAGCCCTCGGGCAGTTCCGCGGTCGGCACATGGCCGGCCTCGGGGCGCCAGAGCGGGAGCTGGACCAGGCCGGGGCCGGCGAACTCGAAGTCGCCGAAGAACGGCTCGATGGCGGCGCGCGGGCGCAGCACCAGCGGGGCGCTGGCGCTCCGGTAGATCCGGGTGCCCTCGGCGGCGCTCTCCCGGGAGGCGAAGTCGGGGGTGCCGTGGGAGAGGATCAGCGCGCTGCCGGGGGCGAGCGCGTCGCGCAGGGTGCGGACGATCTCCCGGGCGCCGTCCTCGTCCCGGATGAAGTGCAGTACCGCGACCAGCATCAGGGCCACCGGCCGGTCGAGGTCCACGGCCTGGCGCAGGCCGGGGTGGTCCAGGATCGCGGCCGGGTCCCGCAGGTCGGCCTCGATGACGGAGGTGTGCCCGGCGGGGTGGCCGGCCAGCAGGGCGCGGGCGTGGGTGGCCACGATCGGGTCGTTGTCGACGTACACCACGCGGGCGTCCGGGGCGACCCGCTGGGCCACCTCGTTGGTGGAGCCGACGGCGGGGATACCGGTGCCGATGTCGACGAACTGGCGGATGCCCCGGCCGGCCGCGAACTCCACGGCGCGGCCGAGGAACTCGCGGTTGGTACGGGCCAGCAGCGGCAGCGCCGGATAGGCGGCGACAGCGGCCTCGGCGGCCTTGCGGTCGGCCTCGAAGTTGTCCTTGCCACCGAGGTAGTAGTCGTACATCCGGGCCGTGTGCGGCACGCCCGTGTCCAGCTCGGTCGGTGGCTCCCAGTCGTCCCGCTTCGCCCAGTGCCAGTCCGTGCCGGCCCGCGTGGCCGCCGCAACGGTGTCCTCGTGCATCCTGTTCCCGCCCCCTGTACTCACTGCCGGAATGCGTCCCGTCGCGCGTCCGAACACCGCGATCGGGCACCGAATTTCGCGGTCGGCCCGGCATGCCGCGACGTACCACGCGGTGCGCGGTGATCGTATCCGACGACACGCCGCGGAAACAGCGCGAGTTCGGGTTTCCGCACGCCCTCCGGGACGAAGCGTGCGCACGTCAACGGCGGTCGGCGGCCGTTTCCCCGAATCGCCGGAACGCGGCGCCGTCCCTATGCTGACTGCCGATGACTGTCGACCGCCGCACCGTACTGCGGACCACCGCCCGACTGGCCGCCCTCACCGCCGCCGGCGGGCTGCTCGCGGCTTGCGGCAGCGGCGACCCCCGCCGCGCCGACCCGGGGGCGCTCGCCGTGCACCCCGGCACCGTCGACCCGGAGGGCGGCGATCCGACCGCGGTCGACCCCGCGTGGGTGGACGGCGAGGGCCCGGCCTCCCCCGCCCCCGCGCCCACCCCCTCACCGGATCCGCAGCCCGACCCGACGATGGCCGCCACCACGGCGCCGCCCGTCCCCCCGGTGCTGCCGCCGCTGGCGCCCGGCACCCCCGTGGAGGTCGTGTACGGGCCGCGCACCGGCAAGAACGTCGCGCTCACCGTCCACGGCAGCGGCGACCCGAAGCTGGCCCTCGCCCTGCTGGACGCCGCCGAGCAGCGCGGTGCCAGGCTGACCGTGATGGCCGTCGGCAGCTGGCTGGACCAGCAGCCGCAGATGGCCCGGCGCATCCTGGACGCCGGCCACGAACTCGGCAACCACACCCAGAACCACCAGAACATCTCCGCGATGACACCCGAGCAGGCGCGTGCCGAGATCGCCCAGTGCGCGGAGCGGCTGCAGCGGCTCACCGGCTCGATCGGCCGCTGGTTCCGCCCGTCGGCGACCCAGTACGCCACCCCGATGGTGCGCGAGCAGGCCAGGGCCGTCGGGTACGAGCACGTGCTCTCCTTCGACGTCGACCCGCGCGACTACAGCGACCCGAGCGCCGCCTCGCTCCAGCGCCGGGTGCTCTCCTCGGTGAAGGGCGGCTCGGTGGTCGCCCTGCACATGGGCCACCAGTGCACCGTGGACGCGCTGCCCGGGATCCTGGACGGCCTCGCCAAGGCCGGCCTCAGACCGGTGACGGCCAGTCAGCTCTGCGCGTAGGGCCAGGGCGCGCGGCGGGCCGGTGTCACGCCAGGGGGTCATCGGGCCCGTACGGGCGCAGCCGGAGGGTGCGGGCGTCCGCCTCGCGGATCTCGTCGGCGCGGTGGACCAGTTCCTCCAGATCGTCCCGGCCGGCGTGGACGAAACGGCCGTGCAGGGCGTCGAAGCGGCCGCGGGCGGCGTCGACGGTGACGGCGACCATGTACGGGATGCTGCCCCAGGTCTTGGTGTCCCGGAACATCGGCATGCCCGCGGTCATGTCGGTGGCGACCGCGCCGGGGCTGATGTCGAGGACCACCACCTGGTGCTCGGCGAGCGAGTCCGCCATGTTGTCGGAGAGCTGGAGCAGCGCGCCCTTGGAGGTGGCGTAGGCGGTGTAGTGGCCGTCGGGGCGCAGCGCGAAGCCGGAGTTGAGGTTGATGACGCGGCCGCCGCGGCGCTGGACCATACCGGGCAGGACGCAGCGCAGCAGGTTGTAGGGGCCGCGCAGATTGGTCTCGACGACCTGCCACCACTGGTTGGCGTCGGTCTCCCAGATCGGGACCTCGGAGGGGTCGACCTGGCCGGCGTTGTTGATCAGCAGGTCGATCGGGCCGAGGTCGCGTTCGACGATGCGCACGGCCTCGCGGACGGAGCCGGGACGGGTGACGTCGGCGGTGACGGCGACCCCGCGGGCGCCGTGCCGGGCGCACTCCTTGAGGGTCTCGGTGAGGGTCTCGTGGGTGCGGCCGACCAGGCCGACGGCCATGCCTTCGGCGGCCAGGCCGATGGCGATCTCCCGGCCGATGCCCCGGCCGGCACCGGTGACCAGAGCGACCTGTCCTGCGAGTGATCCCGTCGACATCCCGTGCTCCCTTCACGTCCCCGCGCCCGCCCCACCAGGACCGGCGTCGCGTCTGCGGCATTCTGTCCGGCCGCGGGCGTGCCGGAACCCGGGCGCACGGACGGCGGGAGCGGGCCCACCCGTTCGGAGGAGCCGGGGAGGGAATGCCCTACCGGCCGGTACGGAGTAGTAACGTCGTCAGGACGGTGCACCGGTCCACACACACCGGCGCCCACCCGCTGAACAGCAGCTTGCATGGGACACCTGTCGCTGGGCCACCCCCAGCACCACCGAAGGGCAACTGAGTGAGTGACATCGCGCGCGTCGGAGTGATCGGCTGCGGCCTGATGGGGTCGGGCATCGCGGAGGTCTTCGCCCGGGCCGGGCTGGACGTCCTGGTATCGGAGGCCAGTGGCGAGGCACTGGAGTTCGGCCGCACCCGGCTGACCAACTCCCTGGAGACGGCGGTCAAGCGCGGCAAGCTGGCCCCCGAACTGCGGGACGAGGCGCTGGCCCGGCTGACCTTCACCACCGACCTGGCCGACTTCGCCGACCGTGACCTGGTGGTCGAGGCGGTCGCCGAGCGCGAGGACATCAAGGTCCAGATCTTCCAGAAGCTGGACCAGGTGGTCGAGCGCCGGGACGCCATCCTCGCCTCCAACACCTCGTCGATCCCGATCGTGAAGCTGGCCGCCGCCACCTCGCGGCCGGAGCAGGTGATCGGTCTGCACTTCTTCAACCCGGCGCCGGTGCAGAAGCTGGTCGAGGTGATCCCGACGCTGACCACCTCGGGCGGCACCACCGAGCGGGTCGAGGCGTTCGCCTCCCAGGTCCTCGGCAAGGAGCCGATCCGCGCCCGCGACCGGGCCGGCTTCGTGGTGAACGCGCTGCTGGTGCCCTACCTGCTGTCGGCGGTACGGATGTTCGAGTCGGGCGTGGCGACCGCCTCCGACATCGACAAGGGCATGGAGGCCGGCTGCGCCCACCCGATGGGCCCGCTGCGGCTGTGCGACCTGATCGGCCTGGACACCATCGTGTCGATCGCCGAGTCGATGTACGACGAGTACAAGGAGCCGCTGTACGCCGCTCCCCCGCTGCTCTCCCGGATGGTCGACGCGGGCCTGCTGGGCCGCAAGTCCGGCCGCGGCTTCTACGACTACACCGCGAGCGCCTGACCCCCGGCCCGGCCGGACCGTCCTGGTCCGGCCGGGCCTTCCGCCCCTCCGGCCCCGTCTCCCCCACCAGCCCCCGCGCCGTCGGCCGGGGGTTTTTGCCTGCCCCAAACCACTGAAGCCCGAGGCCTGTTGTGCCGATAAGAAGCGTATCCACCCGTCCCGACCCGCCACCGAACCCTCCCGTTCGGGGCCCGCGCATGCCTGGAGGCCCGCATGCCCGATCTGTGGATACCCGGAGCCGAGGTCCATGACGTCGGCGATCACGCGCCGACCGACCAGCAGTACCCGCCCAAGGCGATCGCCCACATCACGTGGGACCGCGACGCCACCGCCGCCGCGCCGCAGGACTGGTGCGACTTCGACTCCCTGGTCGGCTACTTCACCGGCAGCGGCGCCGACGAGGCGCCGCACATCGTCTGGGACCCGTTCAGCGGGCGAATCGCCCAGCTGTTCCCGGCCGACTCCCGCTCGAAGAGCCTCGTCGACGCGCCGGGCGGCACCCGCACCAACCGGGCGGGGCGGGTGGTGATCCAGATCGAGGCGGTGTTCTTCCCGTACTGCCGCTACAACGGTCAGGTGTACGCCCGGCTGACGGACACCCCGTGCACCGGCTGGGACCGGCTGCACGCCTGGATCAGCGGCTGGGGCGTCCCGGACGTCTGGCCGATGGGCAGGCCGGTCGACTTCACCGCCCACCGCGACGAGGGCGTGTGGGAGACCCGGGGCGGCTGGTACGGCCACAGCCAGGTCCCGGAGAACGACCACACCGACCCGGGTTCGTGGCCCGACTTCACCCCCGGATCGCCGCCCTCGCCGCCGGCCCCCGGGCAGACCCCCGCCCGGTACCAGGTGACGATCAACGGCCTGCCGTACGGCTACGGCGCGCACGGCGACCAGGTGACCGAGGTCGGCCGGGCGCTCGTGGCCGCGGGCTTCGGCAGCCACTACCAGCAGGGCCCCGGCCCCGACTGGACGGACGCGGACACCCTCAACTACCAGGACTACCAGCGCAGTCTCGGCTTCAGCGGGTCGGACGCGGACGGCGTCCCCGGCGAGACCAGCCTCCGCCGGCTGCTCGGCACCCTGCCCGGCGGCACCGTCTCGCTGTCGCACGTCGTCGCGGCGGCGCAAACGGACCCCGGCGCCGAACAGGGCCACCGGACGTACGGCGCCGACGTCCTGATCGTCGAGCAGGCACTGGCCGACGAGGGCCTGCTCGACGGCCAGTGGGTGGACGGCTCGTTCGGCACCAGGACCGTGACGGCGTACTCCCGCTGGCAGCAGCGGCTGGGCTACTCCGGTACCGCCGCGGACGGCATCCCCGGCCGCGACTCCCTCCAGCGCCTGGGCGCCGCCCACGGCTTCACTGTCACCGACTGATCAAGGAGATCAGCATGCGCACGTTCCTCCTCGACCTCACCGAACGCACGGTCGCCACCTACCTCGCGGCCCTGCTCGGCCTGCTGCTGGCCGACCGCGTCGACCTGACGAGCGTCGGCACGCTGCGGGCGGCGGCGGTGGCCGCCCTGCCGGCCGCGCTGACCGTCCTCAAGGGCGGCATCGGCACCTTCGTCGGTGACCCGAACAGCGCCGCGATACTCCCCCGCGATCGCGGGTGACGGCCGCCCCTACCGCCTGGCAGCGGCCAGGCGGTAGGGGCCGAGGTAGTAGGTCAGGGCGGCCAGGGAGGCGCCGTCGTTGACCTTGCCGCCGGTCAGGAGGTCGAGGACGTCGGCCTCCGGGACCCACTCCACCCTGGTCGCCTCGCTGATGTCCTGGGGTGCCCCGACCCGGGTGCAGCCGGTGACGTGGAAGGAGTGGAACCGCATGGTGGAGATGCCGGACAGGGCGTCGTACGCGAGCAGGGGGTCGACCCGGCCGGGGCGCCAGCCGGTCTCCTCCTCGACCTCGCGGGCGACCGCGTCGGCCGGCTCCTCCCCGGGCTCGGCCCAGCCGGCGGGCACCTCCCAGCCCCACCGGCCGGTGATGAAGCGGTGCCGGTAGAGCAGGAGGAAGCGGCCCCGCTCGTCGGTGACGACCGCGGTGGTCGAGGCCCGGGGCATGGCGACGACGTGGTGGTCGACGCGGCCCACGCCGGGGATGTCGACGTCGTCGAGCCAGACCTCCACCCACGGCGATCCGTAGACCTGCCGCCGGCCGTAGCTCTTCCACTCCGACACCCTGGTCCTCCTCACGCGCGTGCGGTCTGGCGCCCCGACTCTCTCACGCGCGCGGCCGGCCTCCCCGGGCCCCCGGGGCCGTCACTGGGGGAACCACAGCTTCTCGGTGCCGCCCTCGGTGTAGTCGACGGTGATCTCGTACCCGGCCGGGATGTCGCGGGCGGCCACGATCTCGACGATGCCCGCGCCGAAGTCCTTGCGGTACCGCGCCCGGGGTTCGGCGGCGTGGTTGTACAGGCTGCCGAAGCCCAGGGCGATCGCGGCGGCACCGTCCTGCCAGGGGAAGCAGTAGTGGTGGAGGTGGGTCCGGTCGATCAGGTGGCGCTCGGCGGCCGGGACGACCAGCACGGGGCACCGTTCGACGGTCTCCCCCGCACGGTATCCGCGGGTGGCGAAGACCCCCCGGTCGTGGATGTGCGAGGTGTGGATTTCCAGCCCGTCCATGCCCATACGAAACCCCCGGTTCGGTGTCTGGCGGCGCGGTGGAGGCCGCCGGGTTCGCCGGGCGTCCCGGGTCGCCCCGCTCCAGCGGCGGCGCCGCACGGTGCCGCCGCACGGCAGGCGGGCGGACCACCGCCCGGGCCGCCGGCGGCGCTCCCGGCCGCGGGCAGTGAAGCGTCCACCCGGCGCCTCCTCCTGCCGCGCTGCCGCGGCCTCGCCCCGTTCTACCCCGGCGCCCGGGCTCCTGGAAACGACGGAACCGGCCAAGCGGGACCTCGACCGGAACGGTCGGTCCCGCCGTGCCGCTCCGCCGCGCCCGGGGGCCCGCGGTCACCGGAGGCACGGGGCGCGGTCCGGGGCGGTGGAGTCGGTGCGGACGGCCCGCCGCGCTCCCGCCGCCGGGCGATTCGCCGCCGACGGCCGTGCGGGAGGCCGGATCTCCGGCCCCCCGCAGCCTTGATGACGGCACGTCAGCTGTTGATGGCGTAGCTGTCGCCGTAGACCTTCCACTTGAGCGGCGGGTTGAGGTCGAAGTTCTTGGCGTTGAGGAAGACCAGCTGCTCGGTGTCGACGCGGGTGGTGTCCGAGTGCGCCTCCTCGGTCTTCATGGCGGCCCGGCGGGCGTCCAGGAAGGCCTTGAGGTAGGTGGCCTCGTCGCCGCCCTGGGCGGGGGTCCTGGCCTTCTTCAGGGCGGCCTTGCGGATGCCGCCGAAGCTGGTCGGGTCGGAGCCGTCGCCGTGCATGACGATGGCGTCGTAGTAGGCGAACTGGCCGAGGGCGCGCAGACCGTCCGCCTTGGCCTGCTTGACGGCGGGGTTGAAGTAGACGCGGTCCCGCTCGTCGTTCTGCGCCTGCTGGAAGACGGAGTCCTTGGCGGCCGTGGCCCAGTCCTTCTCGAAGGTGGCGCCGAGGCCGGAGTGCGAGTCGCTGCCGTTGACCTTGCGCAGCGCGGGCAGGTACTTGGCGAGGACGTTGCCGGACTTGAGGTCGGTGTAGTGCTGCACCAGGTCGAGCATGTCTCCGGTGCCGGAACAGAACCCGATGATGCCGGCGGTGTAGCCGCGGCCGTCGCCGATGTCCTCGATGTACTTGTACTGGGCCTTCCAGTCCAGCGAGGAGTTCTCGGCGCTGGACACCAGCTGCATCGCGATGTCCTTCTTGTGCGGGTCGTCCAGGCCTATGCCCTTGACCTGGACGGCGGCGGCGCCCGCCGGGGCGGCGTGGGCGGCCCCGGCGGCCGCGACCGTGGCCGGTGCGGCCACCAGCAGGGCGGCGAGGGCCATGCGTACGATGCGGTGCTGCTGACGGTGCATCTCGCGCTCCGGTTCCGTGAGGAGCGGGCAAGGGGGTGCGCCCGCTCGCGGGGAGTTAGGAAACTTTCCTAACCAAGAGATAGCGTCAGCCGCCGCACGCCCGCAAGGGCTTTGACCGAACCTCTTCAAAAAGCCGGGCCCGCTCACACCGCCCGGCGCCGCACCCACCGCACCGCGGCCGCGCAGGCCGCCACCCCCGCCGCCGCCGTCCAGCCGAACGCGATGAACTGGAACGGCCAGGGGCCCGGGGGGGGGGGGGGGGCGGGCGGGGGGGCCCGGGGGGCGGGCGGCCCGCGCGCCCCCCCCCCGCCCCCCCGCGGGCGCCGCCCCCCCCGGCGGCCCGCCCCCCCCCCCCCCCCCCCCCCCCCGGACCCCCCAACCGCTTTAATGGGAACGGCCCCGGGCCCCCCCCGGGGGGGGGCCGGGGGGGGGCCCCTGGGGCCGGGCGGGTCAGGCGCCGCGCAGCACCGCGCCGGTGCGGGCGACGGCCTCGGCGACGGCCGCCTCGCGGGCGGCGCTCGCCTCGTCGGCGGTCAGCGTGCGGTCCGTGGCGCGGAAGCGCAGCGCGTACGCCAGCGACTTCTTCCCCTCGCCGACCTGCTCGCCGGTGAAGACGTCGAACAGCCGGATGGCCTCCAGCAGTTCACCCGCGCCGGAGCGCAGCGCGGCCTCCACCTCGGCGGCCGGGACGGCGGCGTCGACGATCAGCGCCACGTCCTGGGTGGCCACCGGGAACCCGGAGACGACCGGGCCCGAGACCCGCTCGGCGCCGTCGGCGGTGAGCAGGTCGAGGTCGATCTCCATCGCGCTGGTGCGGGCCGGCAGGCCGAGCGCCTTGACCACGCGCGGGTGCAGCTCACCGGCGTGGCCGACCACCCGGTCGGTGCCGGCGACCAGCAGCTCGGCGCAGCGGCCCGGGTGCCACGGGGCCAGCTGGCCCTGGCGCACGGTCAGCTCGACGCCGGCCGCGCGGGCCACCGTGCGGCCCGCCTCGACGGCGTCCGCCCAGCCCGCCGGCGCGCCCTTGCCCCACCAGCCGGAGGGCAGCCGCTCACCGGTCAGCGCGACGGCGATCCGGCGCGGCTGGTCCGGCAGGGCGGCGTCGAGCGCGGCCAGTTCCTCGTCGCTCGGACGGCGGTCCACGGCCGGGCGCGGCGCGACGGACAGCTCGTCCTTGGGCAGGAAGACCGTCCCGGTCTCGAAGACCGCCAGATCGGTGTTGCCGCGGCCGACGTTGCGGCGGAGCGCTCCGAGCAGGCCCGGCAGCAGCGTGGTGCGCAGCTCCGGCTCCTCGTCGTTGAGCGGGTTGACCAGCTTCACCGTACGGCGGCGCCGGTCCTCCGGCTCCAGGCCGAGCGCCTCGAAGGCGGCCTGGCCGAGGAACGGGTAGGTGTTGACCTCGACGTAGCCGGCACCGGCCAGCGCGACCCCGGTCCGGCGGTGGATGCGCTGGGCCTCGGTCAGGCCCGAGCCCGGCGGCACGGTGGGCATCCGCGAGGGCACGTTGTCGTAG
Source organism: Kitasatospora sp. NPDC087315 (assembly GCF_044744345.1). Classification (NCBI taxonomy): domain Bacteria; kingdom Bacillati; phylum Actinomycetota; class Actinomycetes; order Kitasatosporales; family Streptomycetaceae; genus Kitasatospora; species Kitasatospora sp. NPDC087315. The sequence goes on from NZ_JBIUYD010000006.1 coordinate 198,018, forward strand.
CCCTCCAGGCGGATGACCTCCTCCGCGAGGTCGTACGGGTCGGTGAGGTCGGGCCGCCAGGTCGGCGGGGTGACCTCCAGGATGTCGGCGCCCGCGACCGAGCAGCCGATCTCCTGCAGACGCCGGGTGACGGTCTCGCGACCGTACCCGGTGCCGGCGACCCGGTCGGGCAGGTCGGCGGCGATGGTGATGGTGCGGACCGGGTGCGGGGCCGCGATGTCGGTGACCCCGGCCTCGGCGGTGCCGCCGGCGATCAGCACCAGCAGGTCCACGGCGCGCTGCGCGGCGGCGCGGGCGGCCTCCGGGTCCACGCCGCGCTCGAAGCGCTTGGACGCCTCGGACGGCAGCTTGTGCCGCTTGGCGCCGCGGGCGATGGCGACCGGGTCGAAGTGCGCCGCCTCGATGATCACCTCGGTGGTGCCCGGGCCTGCGGCCGGGTCGAGGATCTCGGTGGAGGCGCCACCCATGACACCGGCCAGGCCGATCGGGCCGCTGTTGTCGCAGATCAGCAGGTCCTCGGCGGAGAGCTTGCGCTCGACGCCGTCGAGGGTGGTGAGGGTCTCGCCCTCCTCGGCCCGGCGGACCAGGATCGGCCCGTCCACCCGCTGCTTGTCGTACGCGTGCAGCGGCTGGCCGACCTCCAGCATCACGTAGTTGGTGATGTCCACGGCCAGCGAGATCGGGCGGATGCCGGACTTCTGCAGGCGGCGCTGGAGCCAGATCGGGGACTTGGCGGCCGGGTCGAGGCCGACCACGGTGCGGGCCACGAAACGGTCGCAGCCGGCCGGGTCGGCGACCTTGACCAGGTAGCCGTAGGAGTTGGCGGGCGGCACGTCGAGCAGCGCCGGGTCGGCCAGCGGCAGCCCGTACGCGGCGGCGGCCTCGCGGGCGACGCCGCGCATGGAGAGGCAGTAGCCGCGGTCCGGGGTGACGGCGATGTCCAGCACCTCGTCGACGAGCTGGAGCAGCTCGATCGCGTCGGTGCCGGGCTCGTACTCGGGCGGGAGCACGATGATGCCGTTGTGGTCGTCGCCCATGCCCAGCTCGCGGGCGGAGCAGATCATGCCGGCCGAGGTCTGGCCGTAGGTCTTGCGGGCGGCGATCGGGAACGGGCCGGGCAGCACGGCGCCCGGGAGCACGACCACGACCTTGTCGCCGACGGCGAAGTTGGTCGCGCCGCAGACGATCTCCTGCGGCTCACCGGTGCCGTTGGCGTCGCCGACGTTGACGAAGCAGTGCCGGATCGGCTTCTTGAAGCCGGACAGCTCCTCGATCGAGAGCACCTGGCCGACCACCAGCGGGCCCTTGAGGTCGGTGCCGATCTGCTCGACGGTCTCGACCTCGAGGCCGGCGCGGACCAGGCGCTCCGCCACGTCGCGGCCGGTCTCGCCGGCCGGCAGGTCCACGTACTCGCGCAGCCAGGAAAGCGGGACGCGCATCAGATCTCCATCCCGAACGGGAGGGTGAAGCGGATGTCACCCTCGACCATGTCGCGCATGTCGGCGACGTTGTGACGGTTCATCAGGATTCGCTCCAGGCCCAGGCCGAAGGCGAACCCGCTGTAGCGGTTCGGGTCGACACCGCAGGCGACCAGCACCCGCGGGTTGACCACGCCGCAGCCGCCGAGCTCGATCCAGCCCTCGGAGGAGCAGGTGCGGCAGGGCCGGTCCGGGTCGCCGACGCTCTCGCCGCGGCAGACGAAGCACTGCAGGTCGATCTCGGCGCTCGGCTCGGTGAACGGGAAGTACGAGGGGCGCCAGCGCAGCTCCAGGCCGTCGCCGATCAGCGTGGACACCAGCTGCTCGATGGTGCCCTTGAGGTCGGCGAAGGTGATGCCCTCGTCCACGGCCAGGCCCTCGACCTGCCGGAAGACCGGGGTGTGGGTGGCGTCCAGCTCGTCCGTCCGGTAGACCCGGCCGGGGCAGATCACGTAGACCGGCGGCTCGCGGTCGAGCAGGGTGCGGGCCTGGACCGGGGAGGTCTGGGTGCGCAGCACCACGCCGGAGTCGGCGGAGCCGTCCGGGGCCTGGACGAAGAAGGTGTCCTGCATCGAGCGGGCCGGGTGGTCCGGACCCAGGTTGAGGGCGTCGAAGTTCAGCCACTCGGCCTCGACCTCGGGGCCCTCGGCGACCTGGTAACCCATCGCGACGAAGGTGTCCTCGATGCGCTCGGCCATCGTGGTCAGCGGGTGGCGGGCGCCGCGCGGGGTGCGGTCGTAGGGCAGCGTGACGTCCACCGCCTCCTCGACCAGCACGCGGGCGTCGCGCTCCGCCTCCAGCTCGGCCTGCCGCTTGGCGAGGGCCTGGTTGACGGCGCCCCTGGCCTGGCCGATCAGCTTGCCTGCGGCGGCCTTGGCGTGCGGCGGGAGCGCACCGATCTCGCGGTTGGCGAGGGAGAGCGCGGAGCGGTCGCCGGTGTGGGCGACCTTGGCCTGCTTCAGCTCGTCCAGGGTGGTGGCGGCGGCGAAGGCCGCGACGGCCTCGTCCCGGGCCTGCTCCACCGCCTCGGGCTTGAGGGCCTCGACCTCGACCGGGTCGTACGACTTGTTGGGTGCCGACATCTCTATCTTTCCCGTGCTCCTGCTCGTCCGTGCTCAGGTAAGGGTGGACTCGCGCCCTCCCGGCCCGCCAGGGGACGGGAGGGGCCCAGTGCGCTACGCCCGGCGGGGCCGGGGCGCGGGCAGCCGATCTCCGTACGGGGAGGAGGGTTGTCCGCGGCACAACCGCGCAGGGCGTCCCACAAACGCCAAAGGTCGAGTGTAGTCGCAGCGCGTAGCGCAACCGCCGTGAAGCCCGTCCGGGGGCCGATCCAGAGCCTGCTCCGCCGCTGCGGCCGAGGCGGCCGGTGGGCGGTCAGAGCATGAAATCGGGCACGCCGGCGGGCAGGATAAATCGGAACCGGGCGCCGCCGCCGGGCGCGCGGTCGACGCGGATCGAGCCGCCGTGGGCCTCCACGATGCCCTTGACGATGTAGAGGCCCAGGCCCGTGCCGCCGCGCTTGGAGCCGCGCCAGAAGCGGGTGAAGACGCGGGGCATCGACTCCTCGGGGATGCCGCTGCCTTCGTCGCTCACGGTGATCGCGGTGCCTTCCAGGGTGCGGGGCGGGGTGCCGGGGCGCTCCCAGATGTGCGCCTCGACGACCTCCTTGGCCGGTGCCACCTCGATCGTGACAGTTCCCTCACCGTGCCGCACCGCATTTTCCAGCAGGTTGGCCAGCACCTGGTCGACCTTGTCGGGGTCGGCCCAGAGCACGGTGAGCGGCTCGTGGATCCGGATGTCGAAGCGGTCCTCGGGGATGCCGGTCGCGACCTTGCGCTCGACGTGGCGGCGGACGGCGGCGGCCAGGTCCACCACCTGCTTGCGCAGCTCCAGCCGGCCCGCGTCGATCCGGGAGATGTCCAGCAGCTCGGCGATCAGCCGGGTGACCCGGTCGGCGTCCGCGTCGACGGTCTCCAGCATCAGCCGCTTCTGCCCGTCGGTGAACCGCTCCCACTTGGCCAGCAGGGTCGCGGTGAAGCCCTTGACGCTGGTGAGCGGGGAGCGCAGCTCGTGCGCGACGGTGGCGATCAGCTCGGCGTGACTGCGCTCGGTCCGCCGCCGCGCCTCCGTGCCCCGCAGGGCGATCACCAGCCGCTCCAGCGGCCCCTGCGGGCGGGCGCGGACGTACCGGGCGGAGACCAGTACCTCACGGCCGCCGGGCAGCAGCAGGTTGCGCTCCGGCTGGCTGGTGCGGATCGCCAGGCCGCCGTACGGATCGGTCAGCTGCCACCAGCGGCGGCCGTCCAGGTCCTCCAGCGGGAGCGCCTCCTCCAGCGGGCTGCCGAGCGCCAGCTCCGGGGGGATGCCGGTCAGCCGGGCGGCGGCGCGGTTGAAACAGACCACCCGGCCCAGGACGTCCGCGACCACCAGACCATCCGGCAGGTCGTCCGGGTCGAGCTCTGGCCCGCTGCCGACCATGGGTGTCCTCCCCGATTACCCACCGTGTCTTTCCCCCCACCGAGGCAGACCCTAGCGTCTCGCGGCCCCCCGCAGTAGGGCCCGCGGCGTCGCGATCACGACTTCCGGGGGCTCGCGGGGCGTGCCCTACGCCTGCGCGCGACACCCGCCGGGCGAGCGCTGCGCCCGGGCCGAGGCGTAGAGGCAGACGGCGGCGGCGGTGGCCAGGTTGAGGCTCTCGGCGTGCCCGTGGATCGGCACCCGCACCACCTCGTCGGTGAGCGCGCGGGTCTCCTCCGGAAGCCCCCAGGCCTCGTTGCCGAACACCCATGCGCCGGGCGCGCCCAGGGTGCCCTCGTCCAGTTCCTGATCCAGGTCGCGCTCCCCCGCGCCGTCCGCGGCGAGCACCCTGACGCCGGCCTCGCGCAGCCGGCCGACCGCCTCCTCGACCGGCACGCCGACGGCGACCGGGAGGTGGAACAGGCTGCCGACCGAGGCCCGGACGGCCTTCGGGTTGTACAGGTCCACCGAGGCGTCGGTGAGCACCACGGCGTCCGCGCCGGCCGCGTCGGCGGTGCGCAGCACGGTGCCGGCGTTGCCGGGGTCACGGACGTGGGCGAGGACGGCGACCAGCCGGGGGCGGGCCCTGAGCACCTCGTCGAACGGGGTGTCGATGAAGCGGCAGAGCGCCACGATGCCCTGCGGCGTCACGGTGTCGCAGATCTCCGCGATCACCTCGTCGGTGGCGGTGAGCACCGGCAGGCCCTCGGCCTCGGCGGCGGCGACGATGCCGGCGTGCCGCTCGGCGGCCTCCAGGGTGGCGTACACCTCGACCACGGCGTGGTCGGACGAGCCCGGCAGCCTCCCGAACGCGACCGCCTCGCGGACGGCCTGCGGGCCCTCGGCCAGGAAGCGGCGGTCCTTGCTCCGCTGGTTGCGCTTGGCGAGCCGGCGGGCGGCGACGACGCGGGGCGAGCGCAGGGAGGTGAGCAGGGGGGTGTCGGTGCTCTGCATGGTCTCGTCTCTGTGGCGGAGGAAAGCAAAACCGGACCCGCAGGGAGAGCCTGCGGGTCCGGTCAGCTCAACTGATCCAGGAAGATCAGGCGGCGTCGGCGGCGGCCTTCGGGGCGTTGACGTCGGCCGGCAGCGCCTTCTGGGCCACCTCGACGAGCGAGGCGAACGCGCCCGGGTCGTTGACGGCGAGGTCGGCCAGCATCTTGCGGTCGATCTCGACGCTGGCGGCCTTCAGGCCCTGCACGAAGCGGTTGTAGGTGATGCCGTTGGCACGGGCCGCAGCGTTGATGCGCTGGATCCACAGCTGACGGAAGTCGCCCTTGCGCTTCTTGCGGTCGTTGAAGTTGTAGACCAGCGAGTGGGTGACCTGCTCCTTGGCCTTGCGGTACAGGCGCGAACGCTGGCCACGGTAGCCGCTGGCGCGCTCCAGGATGACCCGGCGCTTCTTGTGGGCGTTGACTGCCCGCTTGACGCGTGCCACTTGATTACTCCTTGGGTTGGACCACGGACTACTTCACGTGGTCCGTCATTCGAATGGGTCGGGAAGGATCAGCTGCCCCGCTCGGCTCGCGCCGGGCGGGAGGGCGATCACTTGCCGAGAAGCTTCTTGATCTTCTTGGCGTCAGCGGGGGCCAGCTCGACGGTCCCGGCCAGCTTGCGGGTCAGCGTCGAGGGCTTGTGCTCCAGGAGGTGGCGGCGGCCGGCGCGCTCGCGCAGCACCTTGCCAGAGCCACTGATCTTGAAGCGCTTGCTGGCGCCACTGTGCGTCTTCTGCTTCGGCATTTCGCCGTATCTCCTCGTCGGTCCGCCCACGCCCGCGCGGATTGCGCCGCGCGGGCGTGAACTGGATGGATCTGCGGTGACCGGGCGGGACGCCCCGTCACCTCTGGTGGCCGGTCTCCCGGGCCGCCCTGGCCGTTACGGCTCAGGCGTCCTGGGAGGCCTCGGCCGGCTGCTCGACCTCGGCGGCGTCCTCGACGTCGGCCTCGTCGGCGTCCGCCTCCGCCTCGGCCGCGGCGTTCTCGGCCTCGAGCGCCGCGTCGTCGGCCGCGGCGTCGTCGTCGGAGCCGACGGTGCGGCCCTGACGCTCGGCCTTGCGGGCGTCCGCGAGCGCGCGGGCCTCGGCCATCGCCTCGGTCTTCTTCTTGTGCGGGCCAAGAACCATGATCATGTTTCGGCCGTCCTGCTTGGCCGAGGACTCCACGAAGCCCAGGTCCTGGACGTCGTTCGCCAGCCGCTGCAGCAGTCGGAAGCCCAGCTCGGGGCGGGACTGCTCACGACCGCGGAACATGATCGTGATCTTGACCTTGTCGCCCTGCTTGAGGAACCGGACGACGTGACCCTTCTTGGTGTCATAGTCGTGCGGGTCGATCTTCGGCCGGAGCTTCATCTCCTTGATGACCGTGTGCGCCTGGTTCTTGCGCGCCTCACGGGCCTTCATGGCCGACTCGTACTTGAACTTGCCGTAGTCCATGAGCTTGCACACCGGCGGCCGGGCGGTCGCCGCGACCTCGACCAGGTCGAGGTCGTACTCCTGCGCGAGCTCCAGCGCCTTGGCAAGCGGCACGATGCCGACCTGCTCGCCGCTGGGACCGACGAGTCGCACCTCGGGGACGCGAATCCGGTCGTTGATGCGGGGCTCGGTGCTGATGGGGCCTCCTCGGTTGCACCTTCTGCGATGCGGCCGTCGGACGGCGGTCGCACGTAGTGGACTCGACCACTGGGCGGGGCTTCATTCGTGCTGCGCTGCCTGACTTGCTGCTAGGCACTGCATGCACCGCGACACGAAAAAAGCCCCGCTCGGTACAAGCGGGGCTCCACACAACCGGGGGCGGTGCCCGGTGAGGGGCACTGCGGGCGACTCGGCGCCTGGGCGCCCGTCGCGGACCGGACCCGTCGACGGTGAAGCCGATCAGGTGGGAGACTTTCGGGATTGCCCCTCGGGGCCTCCTGGGTGGAGCCTCCACTTGCTGGCCCGGCGTCCTGAGGACTCCTGGCCGGTCAGTCTCGAAGCTTACCGTGCCGCCCGGTCGAACGCCATTCCGCCCCTTCGCGCGCCCCCTTGTACGCTCCCTGTGTATCTACACCGGCACGGTATCTACACCGGCACGACGGAACGAGCCACCCTTGAGCAGCGAGCCCACCAAGAACCCCGCCGCGGACGACGACGCGATCGGCTTCGACGACCTCACCCGGGACATCGCCGAGGTCCCGGCCGTCGAGGTGATCACCACCGTCGCGGTGCACCTGATGAGCGCCGCCGCCGTCAAGTGCGGCCTGGCCGAGGGCGGCGAGGCGGACAAGGACCTCGACGAGGCGCGCAAGCTGATCACCGCGCTGGCCGGGCTGGTCACCGCCGGCGCCCCCGAGATCAGCAACTTCCACGCCGCGCCGCTGCGGGACGGCCTGAAGTCACTCCAGCTGGCCTTCCGCGAGGCCTCCCTCGTCCCGGACGCGCCGGGCGCGGGCCCGGGCGAGAAGTTCACCGGGCCGGTCTACGCCTGAGCCCTCCCGCTCCGAATACGAAGGTGCCCCCTCGAAACCGAGGGGGCACCTTCGTATTCGGAGCGGGAGGCGCAGGGTGCGCGCTACCGCCGGTAGAGCGGTTCGCCGGGCAGCTGCGCGTCCGTCGGCAGCACGGCCAGGCTCAGGCCCCGGTCGAGCCGCACCCGCAGCACCGGGTCGGCCGCGACGGCCTGCCCGACCCGCTGCGCGGCCTCCTGCACGGACGGCTGGTCCAGGGCCGGGTCCAGCACCACCGCGAGCAGCCCGTCCCCGTCCTCGTACGGCGCCAGCAGACCGCTCACCACCTGCGGCTCGGCCGCCAGCAGCGCCCGGACGGCCTCCCGCACCTCGGGGTCGCGCACCGGCGGCAGGTAGGGGCGGTTCTCCGCCAGCGCGCGCAGCCGGGCACCGCTCAGCCGGTACGTGACCGGGCCGGCCGGGTCGATCAGCAGGGTGTCGGCCCGCTCGGAGAAGGCCACCATCGCGGCCTGCGGCGCGGCGACCGGAGCCGGGCGGGCGTCGGCGCGCCAGCGGGCCAGGGTCTCCAGCGAGGTGAAGGCCGGCAGGGCCCGGCGGCCGTCGGCGGCCTCGATCACCGGGACGGCCATGTCGCTGGTCTTCTCGCGCTTGAGCCCGTTCTCGTCCAGCTCCACCTCACCGAGGATGGCGACGATCGGGACCATCAGCCGGGTCGGCGTCAGCGCCGCGAGCAGCTCCGGTTCGGCCGTGTCGCCCTGCGACCAGCGCGCGAGCGCCTCGACGAGCGCCGGGTCGGCGGTGCCGTCGTCTCCGGCGAATCCTGGGTTCGGGATGTTCTTGCGGTCCACGCGGCCGACCCTATGCCACCTCACACCCGCGGCCCGCGGAGGTCGGCGGGCGCCGTCGCACCCCTACCCACCGGTAGGAGGGGTGTGGCAGTCTGCGCGCATGGCCACGCCCGATGTCGCTGCCGCCCCCGCCGTCCCCGCCACCGTCCCGGCCGGCTCGCCGAGTGCCGACCGGGCCCGGTACGACCGGGCCACCGCCCATCTGGACGGGCCGGTGGCCGTCGTCGACCTCGCGGCCTTCGACACCAACGCCGCCGACCTGGTGCGCCGGGCCGCCGGGAAGCCAGTCCGGGTGGCCAGCAAGTCGGTTCGCTGCCGGGCCCTGCTGGAGCGGGTGCTGGCGATGGACGGCTTCGCCGGGGTGATGAGCTTCACCCTCGCCGAGTCGCTCTGGCTGGCCCGCTCGGGCCTGCGCGACATCCTGCTCGCCTACCCCTCCGCCGACCGGGCCGGTTTCGCCGAACTGACCGCCGACCCCGGGCCGGCCGCCGCCGTCACCGTCCTGCTGGACGACCCGGCCCAGCTCGACCTGATCGACGCCGCCCGGGCCGGCGACGCCGAGGTGCGGGTCTGCCTGGAGCTGGACACCGCGCTGCACCTGCTCGGCGGGCGGATCCGGGTCGGCGCCCGGCGCTCGCCGCTGCGCACGCCCGAGGACCTGGCCGCGTTCGCCGAACTCGTCCAGCTCCGCCCGGGATTCCGGGTGGTGGGGCTGATGGCGTACGAGGGGCACGTCGCCGGGGTGGGCGACCGGGTGCCCGGGCGGCCGGTGCGCTCGCGGCTGATCCGGCTGATGCAGTCCGCGGCCCGGGCCGAGCTGGCCGAGCGGCGCGCGGCGGCGGTCCGACGGCTGCGGCAGGTCGCGGAACTGGAGTTCGTCAACGGCGGCGGTACCGGCAGCGTGGAGTCGACCGCGGCGGAGCCGGCGGTCACCGAGGTGGCGGCCGGCTCCGGACTGTACCAACCGCGGCTGTTCGACAACTACCGCTCGTTCCACGGCAGGCCGGCCGCGCTGTTCGGCCAGCCGGTGGTGCGCCGGCCCGGCGTCGGCGTGGTGACGGTGCTCGGCGGCGGCTACCCGGCCTCCGGCGCGGCCGGCCCGGACCGCTCGCCGGTGCCCTGGCTTCCGCCGGGGCTGCGCTACGACCCGATGGAGGGCGCCGGCGAGGTGCAGACCCCACTGCTCGGTGCGGCCGCCGACGACCTGCTGATCGGCGACCGGGTCTGGTTCCGGCACGCCAAGGCGGGTGAGCTCTGCGAGCGCTTCGCCGAGCTGCACCTGATCGAGGGCGACCGGGTGGTACGCACCGCCCCGACCTACCGGGGCGAGCGGAAAACCTTCCTCTGAACGGTCCGGGCCGGCGCGCCGGTCGGGCGGGTGCTCTACCGTGGTATAAGCGGGAACCGCAAGCGACCAGAGGGGGCAGCTGTGGAGGCCGAGATCGTGCAGCAGCTGGTGACGTCGGGTGCCACGACGGTGGTCGGACTGATGGCCACCGAGGCCTGGACGCAGGTGCGTTCGCGTCTCGCGACGCTGCTGGGGCGGGGCCGGGACGTCGCGGAGGTGAGCGCCGAGCTGGAGGTGATCCGGGGCGAGGTGGTCGAGGCGGACGGCGACGACGAGGTGCTCGCCGACCACGCCGCCGAGCTGCGCGGCCGGCTCCGCCGGATGATCCGCCAGAACCCGGAGGCGGCGGCCGAACTCCGGTCGATCCTGGACGAGTTCGCGCCCGCCACCCGGCCCGGCGAGGGCGCCGCGGTGCACAACGTGATCAGCGGCGGGACGGTGCACGACGGCACCGTGGTCCAGGCGCACACGGTGAACGGACTGGCCATCGGCCAGGTACCGGGCGGCCACCGGCCGCGGCACTGAGCCGGGGGCGCCCCGGGGATATCCCGGGCCGCCGGGGGCCGTTCAGGCCCGACACCTTTTCCGAGCCTTAAGAAGGCCCGATGGAACGGCTAACTTCGCCGACCTGTCGGGCCTTTGCACCGCTCGTACGACTACAGTCCGTCAAAAAGTGCGACACAACGGGCTATTGCCAGTTGGTCTAGTCCAATCATACGCTCAGCCGGGGGTCGGCGCGCCGGGCCGACGGCCCCCGGGCAGACGTGCCCGTTCGTTCCCCCACAACCTCGGCCCGGAACACGGTCAAGGAGTCCCCACCCCATGTCCATCAAGCGAAGTGCCCTGTCCGCCGGCGTCATCGGCGCCGCATTCCTCGCCGTGGCGGCATCCACCGCCGGCACCGCCAGCGCCCACGGCACCATGACCAACCCGGTCAGCCGCGTCGCGGCCTGCTACGCCGAAGGCCCGGAGACCCCCAAGTCCCAGGTCTGCAAGGACCTCGTCGCGATGAGCGGCACCCAGCCGCTGTACGACTGGAACGAGGTCAACATCGCCAACGCGAACGGCAACCACCAGGCGCTGATCCCGGACGGCAAGCTCTGCTCGGCCAACCGCGACAAGTACAAGGCGCTCGACATGCCGCGGACCGACTGGCCCGCCACCCCCGTGCACGCGGGCAGCTTCGACTTCAAGTTCCGCGTCACCGCGGCCCACGTCGGCACCCAGACGGTCTACATCACCAAGCCGGGCTACGACCCGACCAAGCCGCTGAAGTGGTCCGACCTGGACCCGACCCCGGTCGCCCAGGTGCCGGTCACCCGCAACCCCACCGACGGCTACTACAACTACACCGGCACGCTGCCGCAGCGCACCGGCCGTCAGCTGCTCTACATGGTGTGGCAGCGCAGCGACAGCCCGGAGGCGTTCTACAGCTGCTCCGACGTCGACTTCGGCCAGCCCGCCGCGGCCGGCCAGGCCGTCTCGGCACTGTCCGCGCAGGCTCCGGCCGCGCCGAGCGAGCAGCAGATCGCCGCGGACGCGCCCAAGTCCACCGTCGCCCACCACGGGCACGGCGGCGACCAGAACGAGCCGGCCGGCGCGGTGGTTCCGACCTCCAGCGCCGCCGTCGGCAGCTCGCCCACCGGTCCGCTGCTGCTGAGCGGTGCCGCCGCGATCAGCGTCGGCTGGGCCGGCATGGTGCTCCGGCGCCGTCGCATCGAGGCTGTTCGACGCGACTTCTGACCGCCGGAGGCCGGGGTCGGACCGCCCGCCAACCCCCGGACGGTCCGGCCCCCGCCAGCCCGTAGGCAGACCCGAACGACGGCGGCCCACCCGGATCCTTCCGGGTGGGCCGCCGTGCGTGAGCTGAGCGGTGCGGTCAGGTGGTGGCGGTGCCGCCGTCGGGGCCGGCACCACCGCCGGGGAAGGCGGGGATCTTGCCGCTGTAGTCGGCGATGCCCTTGACGATGGTGTCCATCACGGAGACGTCGGGCGCCTTGGCGGCGATGTCGAAGCCCAGGTGGACGGAGACCAGCGACTTGCCGTCGGCGGACGGGAAGACCACGGTCTGGACGTAGCCGTCGTTGCCCTTGGCCGCGTCGACCTTCCAGCGGACCAGGTAGCCGTCGCGGCCGTCGACCTTGACCGCCTCGGACTTCAGCTCCTCGTGGGAGTTGATGTCGTTGTAGGAGTCCTTGGCCGCCTTCTCGATGTCCGCCTTGGCCGCCGCCTGGACGTCGGTGCCGCCGCCGGAGATCTGGCCGGTGTTGGCCCCGCCGAGCGAGCAGCTGCCGCCGCCCTCGCAGGTGTAGGAGCCGACGCTGAGCGCGGCGAAGCCGTCGGTGGTGGTGCCGCCCTCCCAGCCGGAGGGGACGGGCAGGGTGATCCGGTTCACCAGGTCGGGGGCGATCCCGCTGCCGGACAGCGGGCCGCCCTTGCCGTTCCCGTTCCCGTTGCCCTTGCCGTTGCTGCCGCCTCCGTTGCTGCCACCGCCGTTGCCGTTGCCTCCGTTGCCGGGCTGGCCGTCCCCGGGGCCGTTCCCGCCGTACGGCGGGGCCTGCCGAGCGGTGCGGTGGGGCGCCCGGTCGCCGTGCCCGTCCATCGCCAGGTAGGTGACCCCGGACCCGACGCCCAGTCCGAGCACCGCCGCCACGGTGGCCGCGACCACGAGCTTGGAGGGCTTGCGCCGGGGCCTGGGCGCGGGCGGCACCGCGGCGCCGTAGGCGGCGCCGAAGGGGGGCGGCCCGGGATGGCGGACCGTCGGCCCGCTCTCCAGCACCTCCCCCTCCAGCACCCGGGTCTCGGCGGTCGCGTCCGGCCCCGGAGCGTCCGCCACCGGGGGTACCGGGGCCGGCGCGTCCGAGGGTGCGGGCCGGGTACTGGCCGTCCAGCCCTTGCCGTCCCACCAGCGCTGCGGTCTCGGGTCGCTGGTGGTGTCCTTCGGGTCCGGGTACCACCCGGCGGGAATCTGCTCACTCACGACAGAGAATCTAAAGGCACGCGGATAAACGCGATATCAGCGGGACCGCGAATTCCGGGGTTTTTCGATGAGATTACGGTGAGAACCCGCCAGGCGGCCCCGCGCCGCCGCCTACAGCGGGGTGACGTACGCCCCCGCGATCCCGCCGTCGACCAGGAACTCGCTCGCCGTGATGAAGGAGGAGTCGTCGCTCGCCAGAAAGGCGACGGCGGCCGCGATCTCCTCGGCCCGGGCGAACCGGCCGAGCGGGATGTGCACCAGCCGGCGGGCCGCCCGCTCCGGGTCCTTGGCGAACAGCTCCCGCAGCAGCGGGGTGTCCACCGGCCCCGGCGAGAGCGCGTTCACCCGGATCCCCTCGCGGGCGAACTGCACCCCCAGCTCCCGGGACATCGCCAGCACCCCGCCCTTGGAGGCGGTGTAGGAGATCTGCGAGGTGGCCGCGCCCATCCGGGCCACGAAGCTGGCGGTGTTGATGATCGAGCCGCGCCCGTGCCGGCGCATGTACGGCAGCGCGGCCTTGCAGCACAGGTAGACGGAGGTGAGGTTGACCTCCTGCACCCGCCGCCAGGCCTCCAGGCCGGTGGTCAGGATGGAGTCGTCCTCCGGCGGCGAGATCCCCGCGTTGTTGAACGCCACGTCCACGCCGCCGTACGTCTCGTAGGCCTGGTCGAACAGCGCCTCGACCATGTACGGGTCGGTGACGTCGGTGTGCACGAAGAGGCCGCCGACCTCCTGGGCGGCCGCCTTGCCGCTGCTCTCGTCGATGTCGGCGCAGACCACCTTGGCGCCCTCGGCGGCGAGCCGGCGGGCGGCGGCCAGACCGATGCCGCTGCCCGCGCCGGTGATCACGGCGGTGCGGCCGACCAGGCGCCGGCAGACCGGCGCGTCCTTCCCGGTGGTGGCGGGCTTCTCGGTCATGGCTGGTCCCCTACTCCTCGCTCCGGATGAAGACGTTCTTGGTCTCGGTGAAGTGGGCCAGCGCGTCCGGCCCCAGCTCCCGGCCTATGCCGGACTCGCCGAAGCCCCCGAACGGCGTCCAGTACCGCACCGAGGAATGGGAGTTGACCGAGAGGTTGCCCGCCGCGACGCCCCGGGCCAGGCGCAGCGCCCGGCCGAGGTCCCTGGTCCAGATGGAGCCGGAGAGGCCGTAGCGGGTGGCGTTGGCGAGCCGCAGGGCGTCCGCCTCGCCGTCGAAGGGCAGGACGACGGCGACCGGGCCGAAGATCTCCTCGGTGACGGCGGGCACGTCCGGGTCGGTGGGCGCGAGGACCGTCGGCGGGTACCAGAACCCGGGGCCGTCGGGCACCCGGCCGCGGGCGAGCACCGGCAGGTCGGGGGTGACGTAGGAGGCGACCCGGCGGACCTGGGCGGCGGAGATCAGCGGCCCGAGCCGGGTGTCCGGGTCGGCCGGGTCCCCGGTGCGGACGGCCTCGACGGCGGGCAGCAGCAGGGCGAGGAAGTCGTCGAGGGCCTCGCGCTGGACCAGGATCCGGCTGCGGGCGCAGCAGTCCTGGCCGCTGTTGTCGAGGAAGGACATCGGGTCGGCGGCGCGGGCGAGATCGGCGTCGGCGAAGACGATGTTGGGGCTCTTGCCGCCGAGTTCGAGGGTGACCCGCTTGGCGCGGGCGGCGCACCGGGCGGCGACCTCCTTGCCGACCACGGTCGAGCCGGTGAAGACGATCCCGCGGACGGCCGGGTGGTCGACCAGGGCCCGCCCGGTGACGGGGCCGGCGCCGGGGACGACCTGGAACAGGCCTTCGGGCAGCCCGGCGGCGAGGGCGAGTTCGGCCAGCCGCAGGGCGGTGAGCGGGGTGGCCTCGGCGGGCTTGAGCAGGACGGCGTTGCCTGCGGCGAGGGCGGGCGCGAAGCCCCAGGCGGCGATCGGCATCGGGAAGTTCCACGGGGCGATCACGCCGACCACGCCGACCGGCTCGTGGAAGGTGACGTTCAGGCCGCCCGCCACCGGGATCTGCCGGCCGGTCAGCCGTTCCACTCCCCCGGCCGCGTACTCCAGCAGGTCGCGGACGTTGCCGGCCTCCCAGCGGGCGTTGCCGAGGGTGTGGCCGGCCTCGCGCACCTCCAGGGCGGCGAGTTCGGGGATGTGCACCTCGACCTGGTCGGCGAAGCGGCGCAGCAGCCGGGCGCGTTCGCCCGGGGCGAGGGCGGCCCAGCCCTGCTGGGCCTTGAGGGCGCGCTGGACGGCGGCGTCGAGCTGCTCGGGGGTGGTGTCGGGGACGGTGGCGAGCGGCTCGCCGGTGGCGGGGTTGAGGACGGTGCTGGCGGTGGGCTCGGGCATGGTGCTCACATCCGCTCGAAGGATCGGTAGCGCTCCCAGTCGGTGACGGCGCCGTCGTAGGCGGCCTGTTCGACCCGGGCCATGTGGAGGTAGTGCTCGACCACGTCGTCGCCGAACGCGGCGCGGGCGAGTTCGCTCTCCGCCCAGAGGCCGGCGGCCTCGCGCAGCGAGCCGGGCACCCGGGCGTACTCGTCGGCGGCGTAGGCGTTGCCGAGGCAGGGGGCGGGCAGGTCGAGCTTCTGCCGAAGGCCGTGCAGCCCGGCGGCGATCATTCCGGCCACGGCGAGATACGGGTTGACGTCGCCGCCGGGGACGCGGTTCTCCATCCGCAGGCCGGGGCCGCGGCCGACGACGCGGTAGGCGCAGGTGCGGTTGTCCCGGCCCCAGGCGACGGCGGTCGGGGCGAAGGAGCCGGGCCGGTAGCGCTTGTAGGAGTTGATGTTGGGCGCGTAGAGCAGGCCGAACTCGCGCAGCGCGGTGAGCTGTCCGGCGAGGAAGTGCCGCATGGTGTCGGTCATCCGCCCGTCGCGGCCGGCGAAGGCCGGGGCGCCGTCGGCGTCGCGCAGGGAGAGGTGGATGTGGCAGCTGTTGCCCTCGCGCTCGTCGTACTTCGCCATGAAGGTGAGCGCGCAGCCCTGTTGGGCGGCGATCTCCTTGGCTCCGGTCTTGTAGACGCTGTGCTGGTCGCAGGTGGTGAGGGCGTCGGCGTAGCGGAAGGCGATCTCGTGCTGGCCGAGGTTGCACTCGCCCTTGGCGGACTCGACGACGAGCCCGGCGCCGGCCATCTCGTTGCGGATCCGGGCGAGCAGCGGCTCGACCCGGGCGGTGCCGAGCAGTGAGTAGTCGACGTTGTACTGGTTGGCCGGGGTGAGGCCGCGGTAGCCGCCGAGCCAGGCCTGTTCGTAGGTGTCGCGGAAGACCAGGAACTCCAGCTCGGTGCCGATGTCGGCGGCGAGTCCGTGCTCGGCGAGGCGCTCGATCTGGCGGCGGAGCAGCTGGCGGGGCGCGGCGGCGACGGGGTGGCCGCCGTGCCGGGCGAGGTCGGCGGTGACCTGGGCGGTGCCGGGCTGCCAGGGGGTGCGCCGGAGGGTGGCGAGGTCGGGGCGCATCGCGAAGTCGCCGTAGCCGCTCTCCCAGGAGGAGAGGGCGTAGCCGTCGACGGTGTTGAGGTCGATGTCGACGGCCAGCAGGTAGTCGCAGGCCTCGGCGCCGTGTTCGGCGACCTCGTCGAGGAAGAAGCGGGCGGCGAAGCGCTTGCCCTGGAGGCGGCCCTGCATGTCGGTGAAGGCGAGCGCGACGGTGTGGATCTCGCCGGCGTCGACCAGCGTGCGCAGTTCGTCCAGGGTGAGCGGCGGGCGCGGCGGCGCGCCCGCGGTGGCGTGGTCGGGCATGGCGGAACCCTCCTCCTCGATCACTCTGCGAGATCGGTCGGTCACAGCGAACCGTACGGCCTGCCCCTGACAGCGCGGAAGAGGGCGGGCGGGTGTGGCGCGCCGAGAGCCCGGATTGACGGGTTATCAGGTGGTGCGGGAGGAGAATGCGCGCCATGGATCGCAGGCCTTTCATCGGCGTCAGCACCTACGTGGTGGACGCGAGTTGGAGCGACTGGCGGGATCGCCGGGTGGCGTTGGTCCCCGAGCGGTACACCGCGTACGTGCGGGATTCGGGCGGGATCGCGGTGCTGCTGCCGCCGGACGCCCCGGAGCGCGCGCCGGAGGTGCTCGCCCGGCTGGACGCGCTGGTCATCGCGGGCGGGCCGGACATCGACCCGGCGTACTACGGGCAGCCTCCGCACCCGTCGACGGAGGCGGACGCTCCGGAGCGGGACCAGTGGGAGTCGGCGCTGGTCCGGGCCGCGCTGGCCGCGGGCATCCCGCTGCTGGGCATCTGCCGGGGCATGCAGGTGCTCAACGTGGTGTGCGGCGGCTCGCTGGTGCAGCACCTCCCGGACGTGGTCACCCCGGACGTGCACGGCGGCTCGCCCGGCCGGTACCGGGAGCACGCCGTACGGCCGGTGCCGGGGACGCTGCTGGGCGGGCTGCTGCCGGAGAGCGAGCTGACCGTGCCGACCTTCCACCACCAGGCGGTGGACCGGCTGGGCTCGGGGCTGCGGGTGAGCGCGCACGCGCCGGACGGCACGGTCGAGGCGGTGGAGGGCCCGGGCTTCGCGCTGGGCGTGCAGTGGCACCCGGAGCAGGGCGACGACCTGCGGGTGATGCAGGCGCTGGTACGGGCGGCGACGGCGGCGCGTTCGGTGCCGCTGGAGGCCGTGGAGGCGGCGCTGGGCTGAGGCCCGGCGCGGAACGGGCGGCGGGCCGGGGGCGGGCTGGGGCGGGCCCGCCGGAGTGGCGGGCACCCCGGCCGCGCCGGCGGCGAGCAGCGTGGGCACCACGCCCCGGCGGGCCGCGACCGGCCGGGGCGGCGCCTCCCGCCGCCGGCCGTGGCCGAGCGGGGCGGCGATCGTCGCCGGGCCGAGCGGTCCGGCGCCCCTCATGGCGGTTCCTCCCCTGCTCAGCGGCGGCGTGGCCCTACCGGAGCGAGGTGCCGCGACGGCAACGACAACGGTCACCAGTACAGCCTTTGGATCTCCGTCCGATCTGCGGTTCACTTCGGGTGCAGGGCGGTCGCGCCCCTTCCCCCCTACCCCCCGTGCGTCCAGGAGAGGACATCGATGGCCGGGTACGAGCACTCCCACGATGATCATGCGCATGACCACGGGCACACGCCCGACCGGCAGCCGTCCGGCGGTCACGGGCACGGTGGGCACGGCGGCCACTCGCACGGGGTGGCCGCCGACGCCGACCGCCGCTGGCTGCTGAGCGCGCTCGCGCTGATCGTGGTGTTCATGGCCGGCGAGGTGGTGGTCGGCTTCGCCGCCAAGTCGCTGGCGCTGATCTCGGACGCCGCGCACATGCTCACCGACGCCGCCTCGATCGTGCTCGCCCTGGTCGCGATGCGGCTGGCCGCCCGGCCGGCCCGGGGCGGGTACACCTACGGGCTCAAGCGCGCCGAGATCCTCTCCGCGCAGGCCAACGGGGTCACCCTGCTGGTGCTCTCCGCCTGGCTCGGCTACGAGGCGATCACCCGGCTGTTCGAGCCGCCGGAGGTGGCGGGCTCGCTGGTGCTGGTCACCGCGCTGGTCGGGATCGTGGTCAACCTGGCCGCCACCTGGT
Organism: Kitasatospora sp. NPDC087315; assembly: GCF_044744345.1. NCBI lineage: Bacteria > Bacillati > Actinomycetota > Actinomycetes > Kitasatosporales > Streptomycetaceae > Kitasatospora > Kitasatospora sp. NPDC087315. The sequence continues at coordinate 216,096 of NZ_JBIUYD010000006.1, forward strand.
GCATGTCGAAGGCCAACCGCACCTCGCTCAACGTCGAGGGTGCCTTCCAGCACGTGCTCACCGACCTGTACGCGTTCATCGCCACCGCCGTCGCCGGCGTGGTCATGCTGACCACCGGCTTCGTCCGGGCCGACTCGATCGCCTCGCTGATCGTGGTCGCGCTGATGCTGCGGGCCGGTATCGGCCTGGTCCGGGACTCCGGGCGGATCTTCCTGGAGGCCGCGCCGGCCGGCATCGACCCGGACGCCGTGGCGGACCGGCTGGTCGCGCAGCCGCTGGTGGCGGAGATCCACGATCTGCACATCTGGGAGATCACCTCCGGCCAGCCCGCCCTGTCGGCGCACATCCTGGTCACCCCGGGCGGCGACTGCCACGCCGTCCGCCGCGAGCTCCAGCGGCGGCTGGCCGGCGAGTACGGGATCACCCACAGCACGCTCCAGGTCGACCATGTCGGCGAGGACGAGGCCGGCGCGCTGCTCCAGATCACCGCGCCGACCGGGCGCGGCCCCGACCCCGAGCACTGCGCCGACTCGCACGGTCCGGTCCACCGCGCCGGCCCGCACCAGCACTGAAACCGGCGGGCTGTCCGCCCGGTACGGCATGATCTGAGGCGTGACCGCACCGCGACTGATGCTGCTCGACTCCGCCAGCCTGTACTTCCGGGCCTACTTCGGTGTGCCGGACACCCTGCGCTCCCCGCAGGGTGAGCCGGTCAACGCCGTCCGGGGCCTGCTGGACTTCATCGCCCGGCTGGTCCAGGACCACCGGCCCGACCAACTGGTCGCCTGCATGGACGCCGACTGGCGCCCGCAGTGGCGGGTGGACCTCATCCCCTCGTACAAGACGCACCGGGTCGCCGAGGCGGCCGAGGACGGCGAGGAGGAGGTGCCCGACACGCTCGCCCCGCAGGTCCCGGTGATCGAGCAGGTCCTGGACGCGCTCGGCATCGCCCGGGCCGGCTCCCCCGGTTACGAGGCGGACGACGTGATCGGCACCCTCACCGCCCGCGCCACCGGCCCGGTGCAGATCGTCACCGGGGACCGCGACCTGTTCCAGCTGGTCGACGACGCCCGGGCGGTCACCGTGCTCTACCCGGTCAAGGGCATGGGGAACCTACAGGTCACCGATGACGCGCTGCTGCTGGAGAAGTACGGTGTGCGCGGTGCCCGGTACGCCGACATGGCCGCGCTGCGGGGGGACCCGAGCGACGGCCTGCCGGGAGTCAAGGGCATCGGGGAGAAGACGGCCGTCCAGCTGATCAACGAGTACGGGGACCTCGCCGCCGTCCGGGCCGCCGCCCTGGACGCCGGCTCCAAGCTCACCCCGGCCCGTCGGCGCAACATCGTCGAGGGCGCCGGCTACCTGGACGTCGCGCCGACGGTGGTCCGGGTCGCCATCGACGCGCCGCTGCCGGAGTTCGACCCCGCCCTGCCGCGCGAGCCGCTGGACCCGATGACCCTGGAGGAGCTGTCCGCCCGCTGGGGCCTGGGCACCTCGCTGGAGCGGGTCGTGGAGGCCCTGGCCACCCGCTGAACCCGTACGCGAGGGCGGCCGGGATCGGACGGTTGGGCACGAGGACAAGGGGATCAGGGCCGTCCTCGACACCTCGCTCCCGGCAGGCCGATGAACTCCCGCCCGCTATCCGATAGTTGAGCTCGCGTCAAGAACGGCGGTCCACCGGTCCAGGGCCCGTCACACAGGCGAACCCTTGGAGTCGGGGGGGGGGCGGCGCCGGCGCGCGCCCCCCCGCGCCCCCGCGGGGGGGCCAGCAACGCCACACCCAAAAACCACACCCCCCCCCCCCCCCCGCGCCCACGCGCGCCCCA
>NZ_JBIUYD010000006.1:217931-325169 GCF_044744345.1 Kitasatospora sp. NPDC087315
GATAGCCTATTTTAGTGCTCGTTAAACCCCGGGGGGACACCGGTCCCGGGCCCCTCAACACCGGGCAACCTTTGTATTGGGGCGGGGGGCGGGCGCGGCGCGCGCCCGGCCTGGACCGATCTTCATCGCATCATCGGACAACACAATGAACCTACCCGCCGCGGCAGCAGGGCGCTAAGCTGCGAACTTCCGAGCCGGCACCTGACAGGCCGCGCCCCGGTTGGTGCTTCGGGCCGCCCCTCACCCGGATCCAGCCAACCGCGGTGTGCCCCGTCCTCTTCGGTGCCGGGGAACTCTGAAGGGATCTGAAGGAGGGGCGGATGGAGTCACATCTCGCACGGCTGGTTCGGACGGGCAGACGCCGGGCCGACGATTTCTCCCGCGGCTACCGGCGGGTGGCCCCCGGAGTCCTGCGGGTCAGCGTCGGGGTGGTGTACCTCTGGTTCGGGGTGCTCAAGTTCGTCCCGGGAGCCAGCCCCGCCGAGGACCTCGCCACCCGCTGCATGAGCCTGATGACCTTCGATCTGGTGCCGCCCGGCGTCTCACGGCCGCTGCTGGCACTCATGGAGGTCATCATCGGGGCCGGCCTGGTCACCGGACTGCTGCTCCGCGTGGTGCTGGCAGTCTTCTTCGCGCACATGACCGGGGTGTTCGCGACGCTCGTCCTGCTGCCGAACGACGTGTGGGTGCACGGCATCCCGCCCGTCCCGACGCTGGAGGGGCAGTACATCCTCAAGAACATCGTGCTGATCGCGGCCTGCCTGACCGTCGCCGGCCGACGAGAGGAACGGACCGAACCCGGCCCGGCACCCGAGCCGGCCCCGCGCGGCGGTCACCTCGTCGGCACCAGCGCCCGAGCCGACCGACAGGCGATGACGGGCTGACCGCGGACCAGACCGCGGCGGCCCCGGGGAGCCTCGGCCCGTCGCGGCAGGACGGGCTGCGGTGGCGGCCTCGCTCGGGTCGGGCGAAGCCGCCCCGGTCGAGCGCGGTGGTCGGGTTCGCCATCTGGATCGTGCAAGGCCAAGGCAGTGGCACCGGGCCCTGATACCGGTCTTCGCCGTCCTCGAAGACCAGGGCGGAGGCTGCAGAAACACTCTCGCCGTCTTCTGCGCAGGAGGTCGGCTGGGCCGGCTTCCTGCGAGAGGCAGGGGGCGGGGGTGGAGGGTGGAAGTCACCGGCACGCGAAGGGGCCCGCACGTTCGTGGCGAACGTGCGGGCCCCTCCGGGTGTCCGGCTAGCCGACCGAGGAGTAGGCGATGATGCCGCGGCGCAGCCCGTCCACCGCCTTGCGAGCGGTCCGGCGCAGCTCGACGTCCTCGCCGGCCGCGTCCTGGATCTGGCCGAGCACGTCGATCAGCTGCTTGGTCCAGCGGACGAAGTCACCGGCCGGCATGTCGGCTTCGCGCAGGACGGCGTCCAGGCTGTGGCCGAGCGCCCAGCGGTAGGCGACCCAGGCGAAGCCCAGGTCCGGCTCGCGCTGGCCGACGCCCTCGGCGGTGTTGATCCGGTGCTGCTCCTCCAGGGCGTCCAGGTGGCCCCAGATCCGGACCATCTTGCCGAGCGCCTCCTTGGCGCCGCCCTCGGGCACCTTGGGGGCGGCGGCGTCGTCGGCCTGCCGGGCCTCGTAGACCAGCGCCGAGGCGCAGGCGGCCAGTTCGGCGGCGGCGAGGCCGTTCCAGACGCCCTCGCGGATGCACTCGGAGGCGAGCAGGTCCAGCTCGCCGTAGAGCCGGCCGAGGCGCTTGCCGTCGTCGGTGACGGTGTCGCCCTGGAGGTAGCCGAGGTCGGCGAGCAGCCCGCAGACCCGGTCGAAGGTGCGGGCGATGGTGTGCGTACGGGAGCGCATCCTGCGCTCCAGCAGGTCGGTGTCGCGGTGCAGCCGGTGGTAGCGCTCGGCCCAGCGGGCGTGGTCCTCGCGCTCGTCGCAGCCGTGGCAGGGGTGGCGGCGCAGCTCGGTGCGGAGCCGGGTGATCTCCGGGTCGTCGGCGGCGGCGGCCCGGCCCTTGCGGAACCGCTCGGGCTCCAGGTGGCCGGCCTTGGTGCGCAGTGCGGAGGCGAGGTCGCGCCGGGACTGCGGGCTGCGCGGGTTGAAGGACTTGGGGATCCGGACCCGCTCGATGGCGACGACCGGGTGCGGGAAGTCGATCATGGCGAGCCGCTTGACCTGCCGCTCGGCGGTGAGCACCACCGGGCGCGGCCCGTCCTGGTAGTCGGGGTGGCGCGGACCGCCGCGCGGCGAGCGGCTGACCGGCGGCAGACCCGGGTCGAGGACGAGGGCGAGACCGGCGAACTTGCCGGTGGGGACGTGGATGACGTCGCCCGGCTTGAGCTGCTCGATGGACTCGACGGCGGCGGCGCGGCGCTGGCTGCTGCCCTCGCGGGCGAGCTCGTTCTCGCGCTCCTTGAGCTGCCGGCGCAGGCCCATGTACTCGTCGAAGTCGCCGAGGTGGCAGGTCATGGAGGCGCGGTAGCCGTCCAGTCCCTCCTCGTTGCGCTGGACCTGCCGGGCGATGCCGACCACCGAGCGGTCCGCCTGGAACTGCGCGAAGGACGTCTCCAGCAGCTCGCGGGAGCGGTGCCGGCCGAACTGGGAGACCAGGTTGACGGCCATGTTGTAGGACGGCCGGAAGGAGGACTTCAGCGGGTAGGTGCGGGTGCCGGCCAGGCCGGCCAGGGCCTCCGGGTCGAGGCCGCGCTGCCAGAGCACCACGGCGTGGCCCTCGATGTCGATGCCGCGCCGGCCGGCCCGGCCGGTGAGCTGGGTGTACTCGCCGGGGGTGATGTCGGCGTGGGTCTCGCCGTTCCACTTGACGAGCTTCTCCATGACCACCGAACGGGCGGGCATGTTGATGCCGAGCGCCAGGGTCTCGGTCGCGAAGACGGCCTTGACGAGGCCCTTCACGAAGAGCTCCTCGACGACCTCCTTGAACCGCGGCAGCATGCCGGCGTGGTGGGCGGCGATGCCGCGCTCCAGCCCGTCCAGCCACTCGAAGTAGCCGAGGACGTGCAGGTCCTCGTCGGGGATGTCGGCGCAGCGCTCCTCGACGATGGCGCGGACCTGGGCGCGGTCGGCGTCCTTGTTGAGCCGCAGGCCGGAGCTGAGGCACTGCTGGACGGCGGCCTCGCAGCCGGCCCGGCTGAAGATGAAGGTGATCGCGGGCAGCAGGCCCTCGGCGTCGAGCCGGTCGATGACGTCGACCCGGCCCGGCGTCCAGACCCGGCCGGGGCGGCCGTTGGGCATGGAACGGCCGCGGCCGCGGCCGAACTTGTCGCGCGGGTTGCGGTCCAGCTCGGAGCGGGCGAGACGGACCAGTTCGGGGTTGACGGCCTTGGCCGGGTTGCGCGGGGCGTCCTTGGGGCGGCCGTCGCGGTCCGGGTCGGCGAACAGGTCGTACATCCGGTTGCCGGCCATGACGTGCTGCCAGAGCGGGACGGGCCGGTGCTCGGAGACGATCACCTTGGTGCCGCCGCGCACGGTGTCCAGCCAGTCGCCGAACTCCTCGGCGTTGGAGACGGTGGCGGAGAGCGAGACCAGGGTGACGGACTCGGGGAGGTGGATGATGACCTCCTCCCAGACGGCGCCGCGGAAGCGGTCGGCGAGGTAGTGGACCTCGTCCATGACGACGTAGCCGAGGCCGTCGAGGGTGCTGGAGCCCGCGTAGAGCATGTTGCGCAGCACCTCGGTGGTCATCACCACCACGGGTGCGTCGCCGTTGACGGTGTTGTCACCGGTGAGCAGGCCGACCTTGGCGGCGCCGTAGCGCTTGACCAGGTCCCCGTACTTCTGGTTGGAGAGCGCCTTGATCGGCGTGGTGTAGAAGCACTTGCGCCCGCCCTGGAGGGCGAGGTGGACGGCGAACTCGCCGACGATGGTCTTGCCGGAGCCGGTGGGCGCCGCGACCAGGACACCCTCACCGGACTCCAGGGCCTGGCAGGCCTCCAGCTGGAAGTCGTCCAGCGGGAAGTCGTAGAGCTGCTGGAAGCCGTAGAGGGCGGTCGCCTGCTCCTTGGCCCGGCGGCGGAAGGCCGCGTAGGCCTCGGCGGGGCCGAGCTCCTGGTCGTCGTGGGGCTCGGGCACAGGGGTGTTCATCGCCGTCCGGGTGTGATTGGTGTGATCTCGCATCTCAGCGAGAGGTTACCCGTGAGGGCCGACATCGATAGCACCGTTTTTCTGCGCTACTGGATCACTTCTCTCTCAGATCCATAGTTGCAAATGTCTTCAAGCGATCACGAACGCGCCAGCTTCGGACGTCTCCGGTCATCTTCGCTGGAGTACCGCCCACCCTCCCTAGATTCGGACCACAGCCACCACTCACGGGAGGAATGACGATGGCGAACCTGGAGACATCCCTCAAAGAAGCCATGGGCATCGAGGGCGCGATCGGTGTGGCCCTGGTCGACTACGGCAGCGGCATGGCGCTCGGCACCCTCGGGGAGGGCGGCGAGTTCGACCTCAACGTCGCCGCCGCCGGCAACACCGACCTGGTCCGGGCCAAGATGCGGACCATGGAGATGCTCAACCTCCACGACAACGAGATCGAGGACATCCTGGTCAGCCTGACCAGCCAGTACCACCTGGTCCGGCCGCTCACCATGCAGAACGGCCGGGGCCTCTTCCTCTTCCTGGCGCTCAACCGGGCCCGCGCCAACCTCGCGATGGCCCGCCACCAGCTGAAGCGGATCGAGCTGGGACTGGAGCTCTGACCGGCCGGGCAGCGGGGAAGGGGGCGCCGTGGCGGTCGCGCTGTACCAGGCCAAGGCCGAGTTCTTCCGGATACTCGGCCACCCCGTCCGGATCCGGGTGCTGGAGCTGCTGCAGGCCGGACCGACGCCGGTCCGGGACCTGCTCGCCGAGCTGGCGGTCGAACCGTCCAGTCTCTCGCAGCAGCTCGCCGTCCTGCGCCGGTCCGGCATCGTCACCGCCACCCGCGAGGGCAGCACGGTGGTGTACGCGCTGGCCGGGGGCGATGTCGCCGACCTGCTCCGGGCCGCCCGGCGGATCCTCACGGTGCTGCTCGCCGACCAGCACCTGCTGCTCGCCGAGCTGCGCGCCGCCGCGGACCGGCCGGAACAACCGGGCTGACCGAATCAGCCGGAGCAGCCGGGCCGAGCGGGCCCGGCCGCGGCCCGGCGGGGTGCCGCGGGTCAGCCGCGCAGCAGCTCCGGCAGCCGCTCCGCCAGCGTCCGGTACTCGTGCGGCCGGTTGTACAGCTGCGCGCTGACCCGCAGCACCCCGCCGCCCGGCCAGGGGCGCACCGCGATCCGGGCGGACAGCCGCCGCCACACCTCCGCCATCACCGCCCGTGCCTCGGCGTCGCTCTCGCCCACGCCCCGCGGCAGGCGCAGCGCGCGCATCGACAGGCCAGGGGTGGCCGGCAGCGGCGTCAGCCCGGCGTGCCCGGCCAGCAGCCGCGCGCCGTGGGCGGCGAGCCGCTCGTTGTGGTCGCGCACCCGGTCGGCGCCCAGTTCGCGCAGCAGGTCGAACCCGGCCGGGGCGGCCAGCCACGGCGTGTAGTCGCAGGTGCCGCGCCACTCGACGCTGGCGGGGAAGCCCCGGTGGTGCTCCCAGGAGAGCGCGAGCGGGCGGACCCGGCCGGTCCACTCCGGGCGGACCGCGAGGACGCCGGTGGCGCGCGGGGCGAAGGCCCACTTGTGCAGGTTGCCGAACCAGAAGTCGGCCGCCCCGGCCACCGGCGCGGGCAGCATGCCGGGCGCGTGGGCGCCGTCCACCACGGTCGTCACGCCGTGCTCGCGCAGCGCGGTGAGCAGCTCCGGGCCGGCGATCCGGCGGGCGGTGGGCGAGCTGATCTGGTCCAGGACGGCGAGCCGGGTGCGGTCGGTGACGCCGGCGAGGACGGCCTCCCGGACGGCGTCCTCGTCCGGGAGATCCAGCGGCAGGTGGACGGTGTGCACCTCGGCGCCGGTCTCCCGGGCACGCCGCCGGACCGCCTCGGTGACGGCTCCGTAGCCGTGGTCGGTGACCAGGATCCGGTCACCCGGCGCGAGCGGGACGCTGTCCAGGGCGATCGCGACGGCCTCGGTGACGTTGGCGACCAGGGCGAGCCGGGCCGGGTCGGTGCCCAGCTCGGCGGCGATCCGGGTACGGGCGGCGGCGACCCGGTCGGGCAGGTCGGCGAAGAAGCCGTCCGGGTCGCGCTCCTGCTCGGCCCGGAGCAGCTCCTGGGCGCGCTGGACCGGGACGGGCACCGTGCCGAAGGAGCCGTGGTTGAGATGGGCCGCCTCCGGCGCCAGGGTGAACAGCGTGTCCGTCCCGGGCAGCGCGGCCGGGGGCTCGGCTGTCCGCAGGTCCTCGGTCACTGCGCCTCCTAAGTGATGTGTGACATTTCACATGACAGAATACTGGCCGGGCGAGGCACCGCGCGGAGACCATCGGGCCGTGACCATCACCGACCCCTTCCTCTCCCTCAGCGCCCGTACCGGCCGCTTCACCTACGGCGCTCCGCGGGCGATCACCCTCAGCGAGGACGGTACCCGGCTGCTGCTGCTCCGCTCGACCGGCCCGGAGGACCGGGTCGAGCGGCTCTGGCTGCTCGACCCGGCCGAGGGCGGCGAACGCCTGGTGGCCGACCCCGCCGCCCTCGCCCCCGGGCGGACCGGCGACCGGGCCGGCCTCCCGGCCGTCGAACGCCGCCTGCGCGAGCGGATCCGCCTCACCGCGGCCGGCATCGGCGCCTACGCCGCCACCGCCGACCTCTCCACCGCCGTCTTCACCCTCGACGGGCGGCTGTTCCGGGCCGACACCGCCACCGGCGAGTGCCGCGAACTCCCGGCCGCCGGGCCCGCCTTCGACCCCCGGCCCGACCCGGCCGGCGAGCGCGTCGCCTACGTCGCCGACGACGCCCTGTACGTCACCCCCGGCCCCGCCCCGCTCAGCCCGGCCGACGGCGCCCGCTGGGGCGTCGCCGAGTTCGCCGCCGCCGAGGAGCTGGGCCGCTCCCGGGGCCACTGGTGGCGCCCGGACGGCGGCGCCCTGCTGGCCGCCCGGGTGGACGAATCCGCCCTGCCCAGGCGCTACTTCGCCGACCCGGCACGCCCGGCCGAACAGCCCGAGGACTTCGCCTACCCGCAGGCCGGCGGGCCCAACGCCGACGTCCAGCTCTGGGTCCTCGGCCTGGACGGACAGCGGACCCGACTGCACTGGGCCGCCGCCGAGTTCCCGTACCTCTGCGCCGCGCAGTGGGCCGACGAGGGCGAGATCCTGCTCACCGTCGCCGACCGGCTCCAGCAGCACGTACTCCTGCTCAGCGCCGACCCCGCCACCGGCGAGACCCGCGAACTCTCGCGCACCACCGACGAGTTCTGGGTCGACGAGCTGCCCGGCACGCCCGCCCGGCTCGCCGGTGGACGGCTGCTCACCGTCCACGACACCCCCGGGGCCCGGGGCCTGGCACTCGACGGCAAGCCGCTGGACACCACCGGCCTGCAGATCCGCCGCGTGGTCGGCCGGCTCCACGGCAAGCTGCTCACCGAGACCGGCGAGGGCGACCCGGCCGACCAGCACGTCCACCTGATCGACCCGGACGGCGGCGCACCCGAGCGTCTCAGCACCGGCCCCGGCGTGCACAGCGCCCTCGCCGCCGCCGACACCCTGCTGCTCACCTCCGCCGACCCCGACGGCATCCGCCGCCGGCTGCTCCACCACGGCGAGGAGAGCGAGCTCACCGACCTGAGCGCCCGGTTGCCCTACCGGGTCGATCCCCGGCTCGCCCGGGTCACCGAACTCGGCCTGCCCACCGCCGTGGTGTACCCGCGCGACCATGTGGCCGGCCGCCGGCTGCCCGTCCTGCTGGACGTCTACGGCGGGCCCGGCTACCAGGCGGTGGCCACCGAGCCGCGCCGCTGGCAGCTGCGCCAGTGGTGGGCCGACCAGGGCTACGCGGTGGTCACCACCGACAACCGGGGCACCCCGTTCGTCTCGCCCGACTTCACCCGGGCGATCTTCCGGCGCTTCTCCCAGGTGGCGCTGGACGACCAGGTGGCCGCCCTGCGGGCGCTCGCCGACACCCACCCCGACCTCGACCTCGGCCGGGTCGGCGTCCGCGGCTGGTCGTACGGCGGCTACTTCGCGGCGCTCGCCGTGCTGCGCCGCCCGGACGTCTTCCACGCCGCCTGCGCGGGCGCGGCGCCCACCGACTTCCGGCAGTACGACACCGCCTACACCGAGCGCTACCTCGGTCTGCCGCAGCACAACCCGGAGGGCTACGCGGCCGACTGCCTGGTCGGGGACGCCCCGGCGCTCACCAGGCCGCTGCTGCTGATCCACGGCCTGGCCGACGACAACGTCCACCCCTCGCACTCCCTGCTGCTCTCCCAGGCGCTCACCCGGGCCGGCCGCCCGCACGCCGTGCTGCCGCTGCCGGGCGTCACCCACATGACCCCCGGCGGGGTGAACGAGGAGATCACGCAGGCCGAACTCGCCTTCCTGAACGGCGCGCTGCGGTAGCCGGCGGCACGGCGGTGAGCGGCGGCGCTCGGCACCGCCGTGGAGCCCACCGGAACTGAGATCTCGTCACATCAGGGGCGCCGCACGACCGGCCGGGTCGCGCGGCGCCCTTTCCGCCAGCGCCACCCCTTCCACGTAACCCGTGACATGTGAAATATTACCTGCGCCCACCCGACCACCCCTCCGGAAAGGACCGGTCAGTTGCGCAGACTGTCCGCGGCACTCGCGGCCGCGCTCACCACGAGCGCGATAGCGGCCACCCTCCTCGGCACCCCCGCCCAGGCCGCCTCCCCCTCCCCCGTCACCACCGCGGCCATCGCCGCCCGGAGCGCCGAGGCCGGCGGCGCCGAGGCCCCGCCCGCACCGCTCGCGCCACAGGAACGCGAACGCCAGGCGCTTCGCACCAAGGCGCTGGAACAGCTCAACAAGGGCGCCGTCGCCAGGACTCCGGACCGGCGGACGCCGGCCAAGGTGAAGATCGGCAACGACTACGTCCAGCTCGCGCAGGAGCGCAAGGACAAGGTCTTCGTCATCCTCGCCCAGTTCGGCGACCAGGTGGACACCACCACGCTCCACAACGGCCAGCCCCGCTACGGCGGCACGCCGGGCCCGCGCCACAACACCATCCCCAAGCCCGACAAGAGCGACAACCACACGCTCTGGAGCGGCGACTTCGACCGCGACCACTACCAGCGGATGTTCTTCGACGACCGGCCCGGCGCCGTCTCGATGCGCAACTACTACCGCACCCAGTCCTCCGGCCGGTACGACGTCGAGGGCACCGTCAGCGACTGGGTGACCGTGCCGTACAACGAGGCCCGGTACGGCAGCAACAAGGGCCCGCAGGGATCCGGCGCCTGGACCCAGGCCCAGGAGTTCGTCCAGGACGCCGTGAAGGCCTGGTACGACGGCGAGATCGCCAAGGGCCGGACGGCGGCGGACGTCAGGAGCCAGCTCGCCCAGTACGACGTCTACGACCGCTACGACCACGACAAGAGCGGCACGTTCAGCCAGCCGGACGGCTACCTGGACAACGTGATCGTGGTGCACGCGGGCGTCGACGAGACCTGGGGCGGCGGCGCGCAGGGTGCCGACGCGCTGTGGGCGCACCGCAGCTGGACCTTCCCCGACCCGGCCGGACAGACCGGCCCGACCGGCAACCGGATCGGCGGCGTCCCGGTCGGCGACACCGGGCTGTACGTCTACGACTACGTCCAGGCCGGCGAGAACAGCGGAGTCGGCCTGTTCGCCCACGAGTTCGGCCACAACCTCGGCCTGCCGGACCTCTACAGCACCGCCGGCGGCGACAACAGCGTCAACTTCTGGTCGCTGATGGCCTCCGGCTCCTACCTCGGCAAGGGCAGCAACACCACCGGCGGCTACCCCGGCGACCTCGACGCCTGGAGCAAGCTGCAGTTCGGCTGGCTCAACTACGACGAGGGGCAGGCCGCCACCCGCTCCAGCCACGCCCTCGGCGTCAGCGGCTACAACACCGACCAGGCCCAGGCCCTCCTGGTCCACCTGCCGGACAGCACCACCACCACCGAACTGGCCGACCCCTACCAGGGCGGCAAACAGTGGTGGAGCGACACCGGTGACAACCTCGACAACTCCCTGGCCCGCAGCGTCGATCTGCGCTCGGCCGGCGGACCGGCCGCACTGGACGCCGCCGTCTGGTACGACACCGAGCTCGACTACGACTTCCTGACCGTCGAGGCCTCCACCGACGAGGGCCGGACCTGGAAGCCGCTCGGCGGCACGGTCGACGGCGCCCCGATCGGCAACACGAGCGCCAACACCCCCGGTCTGAGCGGCGCGTCCGGCGCCTACCGGCAGCTGCACATCCCGCTCGACGGGTACGCCGGGCAGCAGGTCCGGCTGCGCTTCCACGTCACCTCGGACAACAACACCCACGGCAAGGGCGTGCTGGTCGACGCCGTCCGGATCACCGCCGGGGGCACGGAGCTGTTCACCGACGGTGCCGAGAACGGCGCCAACGGCTGGACGGCCACCGGGTTCTCGGTCATCACCGGGCGCGACGCGGTCAAGCAGCACCCGCGCGCCTACCTGGTGGAGAACCGCCGGTACGCGGGCTACGGCGCCTTCCTGAAGACCGGCCCGTACAACTTCGGGTACACGGGTGTCGCCGGTAAGCAGAACATCGTCGACAACTACCCGTACCAGGAGGGCGTGCTGGTCTGGCTCTGGGACACCGCCTACGGCGACAACAACACCGTGAGCCACCCGGGCGGCGGCCTGATCCTGCCGGTCGACGCGCACCCGGCGCCGATCCGGTTCGCCGACGGCACGCTGGTCAACGGCCGGGCGCAGACCTTCGACGCGACCTTCTCGCTGAAGCCCACCACGGCGTTCACGCTGCACAAGGGCGGCGTCCCGGTGCGGATCCCGTCCGAGCCGGCCGTCCCGGCCTTCAACGACCGCACCGGCGTCTACACCGACCCGGCCACCCCGCAGCTCGGGGTGAAGGTGCCGGACACCAACACGAAGATCGAGGTCGTCCGGGAGTCCCGCGACGGGCGGCTGACCACCGTCCGGGTCGGCCCGGCCTCCTGAGACCGGTACGCAGGCAGGCCCCGGCCCCCCTTCGGCGGAAGGGGGGCCGGGGCCTGCGCGTACTACCGCCTCCGCCTGGTCGCGCGGCACCGTCGAGCTGACGCCGAGGACGACCGCGGCCGGCGTCGGCGGCACCAACGAGGACAGCGGCACCGCACCGGCGCGACGGACCCGGTGGAGCCCGGTGCCACGGGTGGACCCGGCCGGGCGCGGCCCTCGTGAGGTTCCCCGCCGCGCCCGACCGGGGGTCGGTGAGGGGGCGCGGGCGCGCCCCCTCGGAGGGATGCCGTACCACTCGGCGTGGGGGTGACCGAGCGGTACGGCGGCCGGCGGCCCGGGGGCTCAGCCCTCCGGGAAGTGGCAGGCCGCCTCCCGGGCGCCCGGCCCGGCGATCCGCAGCAGCGGCCGCTCGGTCCGGCAGAGCTCCTGCGCCTTCGGGCAGCGCGGGTGGAAGGTGCAGCCGCTGGGCGGGTTGGCCGGGCTCGGCGGGTCGCCCAGCAGCACGATCCGCTCGCGCTCCCGCTCGGCGGCCGGGTCGGGCAGCGGCACGGCGGAGAGCAGCGCCCTGGTGTACGGGTGCGCGGGGCTGCCGTACACCTCAGCCTTGTCGCCGATCTCGACGATCCGGCCCAGGTACATCACCGCGACCCGGTCGCAGACCCGCTTGACCACCGAGAGGTCGTGCGCGATGAACACGTACGCCAGGCCCAGCTCGTGCTGGAGCCGCTCCATCAGGTTGACCACCTGGGCCTGGATGGAGACGTCGAGCGCGGAGACCGGCTCGTCGGCGATCACCAGCCGCGGCGAGGTGGCCAGCGACCGGGCGATGCCGATCCGCTGGGCCTGGCCGCCGGAGAACTCGTGCGGGTAGCGGTCCAGGTGTTCGGGGATGAGCCCGACCAGCTCCATCAGCTCACCGGCGCGCTTGCGTGCGTCGGCCGCGCCGGTGCCCTGGACCAGCAGCGGCTCGGAGATGATCCGGGCCACCGTCTGCCGGGGGTTGAGCGAGGAGTACGGGTCCTGGAACACCATCTGCAGGTCCCGCCGGTGCGGCCGGAGTTCGGCCTGGCTCAGGCCGCCGATCTCGGTACCGTCGAAGGTGACGGTACCCGAGGTCGGGTCGAGCAGCCGGACGATCATGCGACCGGTGGTGGACTTGCCGCAGCCGGACTCGCCGACCAGGCCGAGCGTCTCGCCCTTGCCGACGTCGAAGCTGACGCCGTCCACGGCCCGGACCGGCGCCCCGGCCCGGCCGGTCCGCCCCCGTCGGCCGGGGAAGGTCTTCACCAGGTCCCTCACGGACAACAGCGTCTCCGTCACGACCGGGCTCCTTCCGGCACCAGGGGCAGATGGCAGGCGGCCTGGTGGCCGGGCGCCAGCGGGCCGAACCCGGGGCGTTCGGCCAGGCAGCGGGCGTGCTCCTCGGCGGTGGCGGCGACGGTGCGGGCGCAGCGCGGGGCGAAGGAGCAGCCGGGGGCGGGGGCGATCAGCGACGGCGGGCTGCCGGGAATGGCCCGCAGCGGGGCGTCGTCGGTGTCGTCGAGGCGGGGCAGGGAGTCCAGCAGCCCCCGGGTGTAGGGGTGCGCGGGCCTGCCGAACAGCTGGTCCACGGGGGCCTGTTCGGCGGCCCGGCCGCCGTACATGACGAGCACCTCGTGGGCGACCCGGGCGACCACGCCGAGGTCGTGGGTGATCATGACGACGCCGAGGCCGCGGTCCTGCTGGATGCGGGCGATCAGGTCGAGGATCTGGGCCTGGACGGTGACGTCGAGGGCGGTGGTGGGCTCGTCGGCGATCAGCAGCTCGGGTTCGCAGGCGAGCGCCATGGCGATCATGACGCGCTGGCGCATGCCGCCGGAGAACTGGTGCGGGTACTCGTCGACGCGGCGGGCGGGTTCGGGGATGCCGACCTCGCCCAGCATCTCGATCGCCTTCTCCCGGCCGGCCTTGCGGTTGGCCTTGAAGTGCACCCGGTAGTGTTCGGCGATCTGCTCGCCGACGGTGTAGAAGGGGTGCAGGCTGGACAGCGGGTCCTGGAAGATCATCGCGATCCGCCGGCCCCGGACGGTGCCCAGCTGCCGCTCGGACAGGCCGTTGAGCTCCTGCCCGTGCAGCCTGATCGAGCCGGTGACGGCGGCACCGCGGTGCAGCCCCATGACGGCGAGCGAGGTGACGGACTTGCCGGAGCCGGACTCGCCGACCAGACCGAGGGTCCGGCCGGCCTCGACGGTGAAGGAGATGCCGTCCACGGCCCGGACGGTGCCGCGCGGGGTGTCGAAGGACACCCGGAGGTCGTCGACCTCCAGCAGCGCGCTCATCAGTACCTCACTCTCGGGTCGACGTAGGCGTAGAGCAGGTCGACCAGCAGGTTCGCCGCGACGATGAAGGTGGCCGCGAGCAGGGTGACGCCGAGGATGACCGGCTGGTCGGAGCGGACCAGCGCGTCGTAGAAGAGCCGGCCGATGCCGGGCAGACCGAAGATGGACTCGGTGATGACGGCGCCGGCCAGCAGGCCGCCGAGGTCCATGCCGAAGATGGTGAGGATCGGCGTCATGCCGGAGCGCAGCCCGTGTTTGACGGTGACGGTGCGGGCGGGCAGGCCCTTGGCGCGGGCGGTGCGGATGTACGGCTCGGCCATCGTCTCGATCATCGAGTTGCGGCTCTGCCGGGCGTACATGGCCGCGTACAGCAGGGCCAGGGCGATCCACGGCAGCAGCAGGTTGGAGGCCCAGGAGAACGGGTCCTCGGTGAACTTGGCATACGCCGGGTAGGGCAGCAGGCCGGCGCTCCGGACGACGCCCCAGATCAGCATGATCGAGGTGAAGTAGACCGGCAGCGAGGCGGTGCCCACCGAGAGCACCATCAGCGCCTTGTCGGTCAGGGTGCCCTTGCGCAGGGCGGAGGTGACGCCGGCGCCGAGGCCGAGCACCAGCCAGAGCACGGCCGCACCGAGGGCGAGCGAGACGGAGACCGGCAGGCGGTCGATGAGCAGGTCCCAGACCGGCAGCGAGTAGTCGTAGGAGTAGCCGAGGCAGGGGAACTCGCAGCGGACGGCGCTGGGCCCGCTGCCGTAGTCGCGCCCGGCGAAGATGCCGGTCAGGTAGGAGGCGAACTGCTCCCAGACCGGCTTGTCCAGGCCCATCGCCACCTTGACCTCGGCGACCCGCTCGGCGGTGCAGGTCTTGCCGCAGGCGGCCGCCGCCGGGTCGTTGGGCAGCAGGTAGAAGATGGTGAAGGTGATGGCGCAGACGGCGAGCAGGATGCCGGCCACGCCGAGCAGCCGTCGGCCGAGGTAGAGGATCACGACCGGCCTCCCCTCGGGTCGAGGATGTCGCGCAGCGCGTCGCCGAGCAGGGTGAAGGCGAGCACCGCGAGGAACAGGAAGACCGTCGGGATCAGGAAGTAGGTCGGGTCGGTCTCGTAGTGGTTGATGCTCTCGGCGATCATCTGGCCCCAGGACGGGGTCGGCGGACGCACGCCGACGCCGAGGTAGCTGAGCGCGGCCTCGGTGCTGATCATGCCGGGGATCAGCAGCGTGGTGTAGGCGATGATCGGGCCGGAGACGTTGGGCAGGATCTCCCGGGTGAGGATGCGCCAGGAGCGGGCGCCGCCGACCTTGGCGGCCTCCACGTACTCGCGGTGCTTGAGCGAGAGGGTCTGCCCGCGCACCACCCGGGCGATGCCGGGCCAGCCGAACAGGCCGATCACCAGGGTCATCAGCAGGATCCGGTTGACGTCCTTGGCCACCGACATCATCGCGATCATGAAGATCAGCGAGGGGAAGGACATCGTCAGGTCCATCAGCCGGGAGAGCGCCGAGTCGACGCGGCCGCCGAAGTAGCCGGCGGCGATGCCGGCCAGGGTGCCGGCGGCCACGACCAGGGCGGTGGCGGTGAACGCGATCAGCAGCGAGACCTGGCCGCCGTGCAGCACCCGGGCGAACAGGTCGCGGCCGGTGGCGGGTTCGACGCCGAACCAGTGCCGGGCGCCGATCCCGCCGAAGTCCCCGAGCGGCAGGCCGCCGAGGTACGGGTCGATGGCGCGCTTGTCGAACTCCTCGGGCGTCCAGCCGCCGAGCGCGCTGAGCGGGCCGGCCAGAGCGGCCATCAGCAGCAGGAGGCCGACCATCACCAGGCCGAACCTGGCCGAACCCCTGGCCCAGAGCTGGTCCCAGACCAGCCGCCAGGGGCCGCGGCCGGCGGCCTTCGCGGGGCCCGCCGCCGTGGTGGCCACGGCGGCGGGCTCAGTGGTTGAACTCATGGGTGACGGTCCCTCAGCCCTGGCTCTTCGAAGGGTCCTTGAGACCGATCGTGGCGAAGTCGAAGAAGCCGGTCCACACCGGGTGGCCGAAGGCGCCGGCGATGTTGGTGCCGACCAGCAGCGGGCGGCGCTGCCAGAGGACCGGCACCGCCGGGGCCTTCTTCATCAGGTCCTGGTCCAGCTGGAGCCAGGCGGCGCTCGCCTCGTTGAGGTCGGTCATCGCGTTGATCTGGTCGATCCGCTCCGAGGTGGCCTGGTCCCGGAACTGGCTGTAGTTGCCCTGGTTGCCGGTCTCCTTGATGGTGCGGCCGTCGAAGAGGAAGGGCAGGAAGGTGGCACCGGACGGGTAGTCCGGGCACCAGCCGCTCAGCGACAGGTCGGGGGCGTTCTTGGTGTCACCGATCGTGTCGCTGTAGACCGACGGGTCGGCGGTGTTGATGGTGACCTGGATGCCGGCCTTGGCCAGCGACTGCTGGAGCGCCTCACCGCGGGTCTTGTCGCCGGTGGAGACGGTCAGGCTGACCTTGAGGTCCGACTTCCCGGCCGCCGCGAGCAGTTCCTTGGCCTTGGCCGGATCGCCGGTCGAGGGGATCTTCAGCGGGTCCTGCCGGGCGCCGCCGGTCAGCGCGGGCGGCAGGAAGGAGCTGGCGTAGTCGGTCATCGCCGGGCCGCCGAACGCGGTCACCTGCGAGTCCTTGTCGACGGCGTACATCATCGCCTCGCGGACCTTGGGGTCGTCGAACGGCGCCCGGGAGTTGTTCATGTACAGCAGGTCGGTACAGCCGGTCCGCTCGGCCACCAGCCGCTCCTTGACGTCCGGCTTGGTGAGCACCTTGGCGACGGACTCCGGGCGCATCCAGGGCATCTCGACGGCCGAGGCGTCCGCGCCCTCGCTGGCGATCAGGCGGTCGTCGACCTGGCCGCCCTTGAGGCCCTGTACGACGACGATCTTGTCCGGGTACGCCTTGCGGACGGGGTCGCCGGACGGGTCCCAGTTGGTGTTGCGGACCAGTACCAGCTGCTTGCCGCGCTCGTACGTCTCGATCTTGTACGGGCCGGAGGAGAACGGGCGCAGGTCGTACTGGGTGCCCTTCTCCTGGGACTGCGGCACCGGCGAGAAGGTCGGCAGGGTCGCGGTGTAGGAGAACTCGGCGACCGGGCGCTTGAGATGGAAGATGATCGTCTTGTCGTCGGGCGTCTCGACACTGGCGAGGTGCTCACCGGTGAGCGGGCCCTTGTAGTTCTCGCCGCCGGCCAGGTACTGCGCGGCGTAGTCGGGGCCGCCGGTGAGGTCGGGGGCGAAGGAGCGCTCGACGTTGTACTTGATGTCGGCGGCCTTGATCGGGGTGCCGTCCTCGTACTTGACACCGTCCTTCAGGGTGAAGGCCCAGGTCCTGCCGCCGTCCGAGGGCCGGCCGACGTCGGTGGCCAGGTCGGGGACGATCTCGCTGCCGGCCGCGCCGGGCTCCGCTTTGAAGGTCACCAGGGTGCGGTAGAGCAGCCGGATGCCGAAGTCCATGTTCGGCATGGTCCAGTTGCGGGCCGGGTCGAGGTGGGCGAAGTCCTGGTTGGAGAGCACCGTGAGGGTGCCACCCTTGACCGGCGTACCGCCGACGATGGTGCCGGATGCGGCCCCCGGGGCCTTGGTGCTGCCGGCGGCCTCGCCACCGGTGTCGCTCTTGTCGTCCTTGCCGCACGCCCCGAGACCGAGGGTGAGTGTCGCTGCGAGGGCCGCCGCGAGGGCGGCGTGGGTGCGCCTGGTCATGTGCAACTCCGCAGTGGGGGGCCTGCCGTGAAGGCCCGTGGTCGGCCCCGGGGCTGATCCGGGACCCGGCCGGGGAGGACGACCTCAGGGGGTCTAGCCGCTCCGCGGTGTGACCCGTAACATAGTAATGTGAAATTGCACTGCACAAGGGGTGGCGCATCCCGTTACCGACCTGTGTCCGTGCAGCTCCCCCGCCCCGCATAGGAGTTCCCCCGGTGACCCTCCACCAGCCCGCGCTCAACATCGGCAGCCACGACCTCCCCGTCTCCCCCGCCCTGGACGCCTTCATGGGCACCGCCTGGGCCGCCACCCCGCTCCCCGCCGACCAGCGCGTCCCCGGGTTCGCGGTGCTGCCCGCCCGGCGGACCCGGCTCTCCGCGGCCTTCCCCGGCGAGCGGCTGCTCGTTCCCGCCGGAGAGCTGAAGGTCCGCAGCAACGACGTGGACCACCGGTTCCGCCCGCACAGCGCCTACGCCTGGCTCACCGGCCTCACCGGCGAGGACCAGGTCGGGCACATCCTCGTCCTCGAACCGACCGGGCCCGAGGGCCACGAGCCCGTCCTCTACCTGCGCCCGCGCTCCCCGCGCGGCGGCGCCGGCGCACACGGCTCGCAGTTCTACCGCGACCGCCGCTACGGCGAGTTCTGGGTCGGCCGCCGTCCCGACCTCGGCGAGGCCTCCCGGCTCACCGGCGTACGCACCGAACACCTCGACGACCTCGGCAAGCTGCTGAGCGGCCCGCAGCCCGCCACCCGCGTCCTGGCCGGCGTCGACTCCTCCCTCGACGCCGCCACCGGCCGGCCCGGCGCCCCCGCCCTCGGCCAGGCCGACGCCCAACTCGCCTCGGTGCTCTCCGAACTGCGCCTGATCAAGGACGCCTGGGAGGTCGAGCAGCTCCAGCTCTCCGTCGACCACACGGTGCTGGGCTTCCAGGACGTCGTCCGCGCGCTGCCCGCCGCGCTCCGCCACCCGCGCGGCGAGCGCTGGATCGAGGGCGTCTTCAACCTGCGCGCCCGCGCCGAGGGCAACGGCACCGGCTACGACACCATCGCCGCCTCCGGCGCCCACGCCTGCGTCCTGCACTGGATCCGCAACGACGGCCCGCTCGACCCCTCCGCCCTGCTGCTGCTGGACGCCGGCGTGGAGACCGACACCCTCTACACCGCCGACATCACCCGCACCCTCCCGCTCGGCGGCACCTTCTCGCCCGTCCAGCGCCAGGCCTACGAGCTCGTCCTGGCCGCGCAGGACGCCGGCATCGCCGCACTGCGGCCCGGCGCCCGCTTCCGCGACTTCCACCGCGCCGCCATGCGCGTCATCGCCGAAGGCCTGGCCGACTGGGGCGTCCTGCGGATCCCCGCCGAGCAGGCGCTCGCCGAGGACAGCGGCCTCTACCGCCGCTACACCCTCTGCAGCAGCGGCCACATGCTCGGCCTCGACGTCCACGACTGCGCCAAGGCCCGCGCCGAGACCTACCTCGACGGCGTCCTGGAGGAGGGCCAGGTCCTCACCGTCGAACCCGGCCTCTACCTCCAGCCCGACGACGAGACCCTCCCGCTGGAACTCCGCGGCCTCGGCATCCGCATCGAGGACGACCTCGTCATCACCGCCGACGGCGCCCACCTGATGTCCGGCGCCCTCCCGCGCACCGTCGCCGGCATCGAGTCCTGGATGTCCGACCTGCTCGGCTGATCCCGCGCACCGGCAGGGGGATCAGGCCACCTTGACCGTCCGATCCCCCTGCCGCACGGTCACCTCCACCTCGCCACCGATCGCCGCCGCATAGGCCCGCAGGTTGTCGAGGCTGTCCACCTGCCCGTGCTCGATCTGCGACACCCGCGCCTGGCTCACCCCCAGCAGCCCGGCCACCTCCCGCTGCGTCAGCCCCGCCTTCCGCCGCAGCTCCGCCAGCTCGTACCCGCGGATCCGCGCCAGCGTCTCCAGCCGCATCCGGGCCCGCTCCGCCTCCGCCTCGGGCGTGGCCAGCTCGGGAAACCGCTCCATCACCTCGGCGCGCACCTCGGTCCAACTACGGCCCTTCATGCGTTTTCTCCCTTCCGCTGTTCCTCGACGTAATCCGCGTACCGGGCCTCCGCCAAAGGAATGGACTCCTCGTACCACTCGGACCAACGCCCCGACTTGTCGCCCGCCACAAGAACGATGGCCTCCCGTTGCGTGTCGAAGACGAACAACATGCGCACCTCGCTTCCGCCGGACGACCCTGGCCTCAACTCCTTGAGGTTGTGCAGTCGGCTGCGATGGATACGGTCCACTGCGGGCCGCCCCAGCGTCGGTCCCACTTCGGCCAGCAGGTCGAGCGCATCGAGGATGTTGCTGGCGGTCTTGGGATCGTCGTCGCAGAGCTGCAAGTACCAGTCGTTCACCGGCCCAAGAAGAGTGATCTCCCACATACCCGCTACGTTAAGTTGTGTCTTATACGTTACCGGCCCCTCGCCCGGCTATCCACTCTTCCGGGGGACGACACGGGCTCCGGCCCGCGCCCCGGCGCTCACGCCCCGTCGAGGTGGGTGCGCTGGGCAGGGGTGAGGTCGAGGTCGGCGGCGTCGAGGGCCTCGTCGAGCTGGGCGAGGGTGGTGGCCCCGATGACGGGGAGGACAGGGATGTCACCGCCGAGGAGCCAGGCCAGGACGACCTGGCCCGGGGTGGCGCCGGTGTCGGCGGCGACCTCACGCAGGGCGGCGAGCCGGGCCGCCGAGTCCGGGTGGTCGTACTGCGGGGGCAGCGGCCGGGCCGGGGCCGCGTAGGCGCCGTGCAGCAGCGGGCCGTAGGCGAGCAGGGTGAGGCCGGGCTCGGCGCGGACGTAGTCGAGCAGTTCGGGGGTGACGGGCTGCTGGACCCCGAAGTCCGCGCCCGGCCGCGGCCGCAGGTACGTGTGGCGCTGCTGGAGACAGCTGTACCCGGCCAGGCCCCGGGTGCGGGCCAGCGCACGGGCCCGCTCCAGCCGCCAGGTCAGCTGGTTGCTGCTGCCCAGGACGTCGACCGTGCCCTCCCGGACCAGGGCCCCGAAGGCGTCGACCGTCTCCGCCAGCGGCGCCCGGCGATCGTCCAGGTGCCCGTACAGCAGGTCGATCCGCTCGGTGCCCAGCCGCTTCAGGCTGCCGTCGACGGCGGTACGGACCGCTGCCGCCGACAGCCCCTCCGCGTTGGCCGGCCACTCCCCCGGGCCGGCCGGGCGGGCGCCGACCTTGGTGGCCAGCACCACGGCGTCCCGGTTGCCGCGCGCCGCGAACCACCGGCCGAGCACCAGCTCGCTCTCGTCGCCGCAGGCGCCGTCGTGCCAGAAGCTGTAGTTGTCCGCCGTGTCGACGAAGGTGCCGCCCCGCTCGGTGAAACGGTCCAGCAGCGCGAAGGCGCGGGCCTCGTCGACCCGGGTGCCGAACGGCATCGCGCCCAGGCAGAGCACGCTGACCTCGGGCCCGGGGGTTCCGTCGGCGCGGCGTCCAAGAGTGCGGTGGCGCACGGTTTCCTCCGTGAAGAGCGGTGGGGTTCGTACCGGAAACCCTGGCAGCTGGAGCGCGGTCCAGGTCAACCGGCAACGGTGGCATGATCATTCGCATGAGTGCATCCGGCAGTGAGCTGTTGACGCCCGCGGAGGCGGTGGAGCGGTCCGGGTTCAGCCTGGACACCCTGCGGTACTACGAACGCATCGGCCTGCTGGGCAGTGTGCAGCGCGCCCGGACCGGTCATCGGCGGTTCAGCGAGCACGACCTCGCCTGGCTCGGCATGCTGCGCTGCCTGCGGGACACCGGGATGCCGATCGCCGGCATGCTGCGCTTCGCCGAACTGGCGCGCGGCGGCGACGGCACCGTGGCGCAGCGGCTCACCGTCCTGGAGGAGCACGACGCGCAGGTGGAGGAGCAACTCGCCCACCTGCGGCGGCAGCAGGAACACATCCGGGCGAAGATCGGCCACTACCGCGCCTTTCTCCACGCCGAGGGCGCCGGGGGCGCCGGGGGCGCCGGTCAGGACCGCTGAGCCGCCCGCCACAGCTCCTCGACGATGGCCGCCACCGGACCGGTGCGGGCCGAGCGGTGGCCGGTGCCGGCCCACAGGTGCATGGCGTCGGTGTCCGCCCGCGCCGTCGCCGCCGCGCGCAGCGGCTGGGTGAGGTGGTGCACCTCGGGGTAGGCGGGCGGGGCGTACGGCTCGTACCGCTCGATGAAGGCGTTGCGCAGGCCGCGGGCCGGGCGGCCGGTGAAGGCCCGGGTGACGACGGTGTCCGGGAGTTCGGCGAGGGCGGCCTTGTGCGCGGCCGAGGCGCCGGACTCGTCCGAGCGCAGCAGCGCCGTGCCCACCTGGACGGCCACCGCCCCGGCCCGCAGCGCGGCGGCGATGGCCGGACCGTCGGCGAGGCCGCCCGCCGCGATCAGCGGCAGCGCCGTCACCGCCCGTACGGCGGTGAGGAGTTCGAGCAGCGGGACGGCCCCCGGGCGGTCCGCCACCCGGTGGGTGGCGCGGTGTCCGCCCGCCTCCGGACCCTGCACGCAGAGCGCGTCCATCCCGGCCGCCTCCGCGTGCCGCGCCTCCTCGGGCGTGGTGACGGTGCCGATCTGGTACGCCCCGGCGGCCCGTAGCGCCCGCGCCTCCTCGGGCGAGGGCAGGCCGAAGGTGTACGAGACGACGGGGACGGGCCCGGCCAGCAGCGCGGCGATCTTGGCGTCCCAGTCGTCGCGGTCCGGTGCGATCGTCTCGGGGAGCCGGACGCCCCAGCGCTCGGCCTCCGGCAGCAGGTGCGCCCGGTACCCGGCGACGGCCGCCGGATCGCCGGGCGCGGCAGGGACGAAGAGGTTCACGCCGAACGGCCGGTCCGTCAACTCACGTGTCCGGTGGATCTGTTCGACCATCGCGGCGGCGCTGCGGTACCCGGCGGCGAGAAATCCCAGGGTGCCGGTCCCGTTCACGGCGGCCACCAGCTCCGGGGTGGAGGCGCCGCCGGCCATCGGCGCGGCGATGACGGGAACGGCGAGTTCGTCGAGACGGACGGCCATGAGGGGGTTCCTCCACTCCACACGTACACAAAGCGGTTCGAACCCGGCCCACCCTACGCCCGCCCGGCGGCGGCCGACCGCCGCCCGCACCCGGCACCGGATCAGCCCCCGCGCCGGATCAGCCCCCGCCCGCGCGCCTCCCGCACCGCCGCCGTACGCGAGTCCACCCCCAACTTGGTGTAGATGTGCACCAGGTGCGACTTCACGGTGGCCTGGCTCAGGTGCAGCTGCCGGCTGATCTGCTGGTTGGTCAGCCCGTCGGCGACCAGCCCCAGCACCTCCGTCTCCCGTGCGCTCAGCGCCGCCGAGGGGGTCCGCATCCGCTCCAGCAGCCGGTCCGCCACCGTGGCCGCCAGCGCCGACCGGCCCTCCGCCGCCGCGCGCACGGCCCGGGCCAGCTCCTCCGGCGGCGCGTCCTTGAGCAGGTAGCCGGTGGCCCCGGCCTCCAGCGCGGGCAGGGTGTCCGCGTCGGTGTCGTAGGTGGTGACGATCAGCACCCGGGGCGCGCCCGGCCGGGCGGTGATGGCCGCGGTGGCCTGCGCGCCGTTCATCGTCGAGCCGGGGCCGAACTGCAGGTCCATCAGCACCACGTCGACCTCGGCCTCCGCCGCCAGTTCGACCGCCCGCTCGGCGGTGGCGGCCTCGGCCACGATGACGAAGTCCCGCTCGCTCTCCAGGACGG
Organism: Kitasatospora sp. NPDC087315; assembly: GCF_044744345.1. NCBI lineage: Bacteria > Bacillati > Actinomycetota > Actinomycetes > Kitasatosporales > Streptomycetaceae > Kitasatospora > Kitasatospora sp. NPDC087315. Next base: position 240,688 of record NZ_JBIUYD010000006.1, read on the forward strand.
CGCGCAGCCCGGCCCGGACCACCGGGTGGTCGTCCGCGAGCAGCAGTCGGATCAGCTGGTCGGTCACAAACGCTCCTCGGTCACGGACGCTCCTCGACAGCGGCGACGGGCAGCAGCACGGCGAGCGCCGTCCCCTCCCCCGGCGCGGACTCCACCGCGAAGGTACCGCCCAGCGCCCGCGCCCTCGCCCGCATCGACGGCAGCCCGAACCCGCCGTCCCCCTCCCCCGCCGCCGCGCCGGAGGCGACCGCCGCCGGGTCGAACCCGGCCCCGTCGTCCAGCACGTCCAGCGCCACCTCGCCCTCCATGTAGCTGAGCGTCACCTCTGCGTGCGAGGCCCGCGCATGCCGGACGGTGTTTCCGAGCGCGGACTGCGCGATCCGCAGCAGCGCGACCTCCTGCGGCACCGGCAGCCGCACCGGATCGCCCGCGACATGCAGCCGGACGGGCAGACCGCTGTGCGCCGTCGTGGTGGCGCAGAGCCGTTCGAGGGCGAGGGGCAGGGAGCCGCCCTCCAGGTCGGGCGGGGTGAGCGCGCGGACGAAGCGGCGGGCCTCGGCGAGGCTGTCCTGGGCGGCCTGCCGGGCCTGCTCGACATGGCCTGCGGCGGCCTCGGTGCGCTCGGGCAGGGCCCGCTGGGCCGCGCGCAGCAGCAGCTGGATGCTGGAGAGGCTCTGGGCCAGGGTGTCGTGGATCTCCCGGGCGAGGCGCTCCCGCTCGGCCAGCACCCCGGCGGCGTGGTGGGCGGCGGCGAGGTCGGCGCGGGCCTCGGTCAGTTCGTCGATGAGCCGGCGCCGCTCCTCGCTCTCCCGGTAGAGCGCCTGGTAGCCGAAGACGGTGGCCACCGCGACGGCCCCGCCGAGGGCCGGTCCGATGGCCGCGGCCAGGCTGAGGATGTGCAGGTGCCAGGAGTACGCGGTGATCGCGGCCACCGCGGTGAGCCCGACGGCGACGAGCCCCGACCGGCGGCCGAGCAGGTGCAGCTCCAGGAAGTAGAGCGGGAAGGCCAGCCAGACCCCGTCCGGGGTGGCGATCAGCACCCCGACCCAGGTCACGCCGAGCAGTGCCAGCCAGAGCGCGGCGGCCCGCCGCGACCGGCGGACGGCGCCGACCAGCGGGCCGGCCGCGTAGACGGCGGCCATCGCGGTGGCGGCGGCGATGACGGCCGCCGGGTCGCCGCCCCGGCCGACCACGGCGCGGGCGACGGCGAGCGCGAGCAGGCCCGCCACCAGCAGGTGCAGGCAGACCTGGAGTACGCGGGCGACGGGGGTGGTGCGGAATCGTTCGGTCGCCATCCGTCCAGCCTAGGATCCGCACCCGTCCTCAGGCATCAATCAAAAGGTTGAACTCCGCTTCTCACCTTTGATGCCGGGGATCCAATCCCCCGGGCGATGCCCCTCCGGCCCCTCCTCCGCCACTGTGGTGAGCGTCGGGGAAGAGCCTCACGGAAGAAAGGGCCATTCGTGTTCGTCGCCTGGAGGGATCTGGGGTTCGCCAAGGGGCGGTTCGCCCTGATGGGGACCGTCATCGTGCTGATCACCGTACTGGTCGGCCTGTTGTCCGGTCTGACGGCCGGGCTGGGGCGGCAGAACATCTCCGCGATCACCGGCCTGCCCGCCGACCACCTGGTCTTCTCGAAGCCGGCCGACGGTCAGAAGCTCTCCTTCACCGACTCCCAGGTCACGCCCGAACAGTGGCAGGGCTGGGCCCGGACGCCCGGTGTCACCGCCGCGGAGCCGCTCGGCATCACCACCACCAAGGCGGCCGCCGACCGGCGCACCGCCGCGCTCTCCGCCTTCGGCGTCCCGGACGGCTCCGGGCTGGCCCCGCAGGGCGCGCTGATCGCACCCGGTCGCGCCGTCCTGTCCGAGGCCGCCGCCGAGGACCTGGGCGGCCTGCGGCCCGGCGCGAACTTCAGCCTGGCCGGCCACCCGCTCCAGGTCGCGGCGGTGACCGGCGAGGCCTCGTACAGCCACACCCCCGTCGTCTGGACCAGCCTCACCGACTGGCAGGCGTTCGCCCCGGGCGGCGCCGGGCACGCCACCGTGATCGCCCTGACCACCGCCACCGGTGCGGACCTCGCGACCGCCGACGGCCAGTACGGCACCGAGACCCGCGGCCGGGACGACGCGCTCGCCGCGATCGGCTCCTACACCTCGGAGAACGGCTCGCTGCAACTGATGCGCGGCTTCCTGTTCGCCATCTCGGCCCTGGTCATCGGCGCGTTCTTCACCGTCTGGACGATCCAGCGCAGCGGCGACATCGCGGTGCTGAAGGCGCTCGGCGCCTCCACCCGCTATCTGCTGAAGGACGCGCTCGGCCAGGCCGTCCTGCTGCTGGTGCTCGGCACGGCCGTCGGCACGGCGCTGGCGGCGGCCGTCGGCGCGCTGATCGGCTCGACCGTCCCGTTCGTCCTGGACGCGCCGACCGTCCTGTTCCCGGCCGCCGTGATGATCGCGCTCGGCGCGGTCGGCGCGGCCCTGTCCATCCGCCGGATCACCTCCGTCGACCCGCTGACCGCCCTGGGGAGCGCCCGATGAGCCTGCACCTCGACCACATCACCCTCACCTACCCGGACGGCGACGGCCGGCTCACCGCCCTGGACGAGGTCTCGCTCACCGTCCCGAAGGGCTCGATCACCGCGGTGGTCGGCCCGTCCGGCTCCGGCAAGTCCAGTCTGCTGGCCGTCGCCGCGACGCTGATCACCCCGGACTCCGGCCGGGTGGTGGTGGACGGCGTGGAGACCACCGGCCTGGGGCGGGCCGAACTCACCGCGCTGCGGCGGCACCGGATCGGCATCGTCTTCCAGCAGGCGAACCTGCTGCCCTCACTGACCGCCGCCGAACAGCTCCAGGTGATGGCCCACCTGGACGGCCGCTCCCCGCGCGCCGCTCTCCCCCGGGCCCTCGAACTCCTCGACGCCGTCGGCCTGCGCGCCCAGGCCGCCCGCCGCCCGAACCAGCTCTCCGGCGGTCAGCGCCAGCGCGTCAACATCGCCCGCGCCCTGATGAACGACCCCACCGTGCTGCTGATCGACGAGCCCACCAGCGCCCTGGACCACGAGCGCGGCGCCGCCGTCATCGACCTGGTCACCGAGCTCACCCACCGCCGGGCCACCGCCACCGTCCTGGTCACCCACGACCGCACCCACCTGACCGCCGTCGACCAGATCGCCGAGGTCCACGACGGCCGCCTCACGACTCCGGCGGTGGCGTGACTACTTCTTCACGGCGAGGACGTCGTCCACCGACAGCGTCACCGACGCCCCGATCGACTCCGGCAGCGTGAACGACTGCCGCCCCCTACCGCGCCCGCAGGCGCAGCGCCGGACGGTCCGCCTCGGTCTCCTCCTGGCCTGCGGCCCAGAGGGAGCGGACGTGGCCGAGGTGGCGGGCCATGCAGGCCTCGGCGGCGTCGGCGTCGGCGGAGATCATGAGGTCGAGGAGCTCCAGGTGCTCCTCGGCGGAGGAGACCAGCTCGCCGCGCTGGTCGAGGCGGTTGAGGCCGTAGAGGCGGGAACGCTTGCGCAGGTCGCCGACGACCTCGACCAGGCGGGCGTTGCCGGCCAGACCGAGCAGGTCGAGGTGGAACTGGCGGTCGGCCTCCAGGTAGCCGATCAGGTCGTGCTTGCGGGCGGCGGCGACGATCGCCTCGGCCTGCGGGCGGAGCCGCTCCAGCTGCTCGGGGGTGGCGGTGCGGGTGACCCGGCCGACGGTGGGGACCTCGATCAGGGCGCGGATCTCGGTGAAGTCGTCGAGGTCGCGCTCGGTGAGTTCGGTGACCCGGAAGCCCTTGTTGCGGACGGCCTCGACCAGGCCCTCGCGGGCGAGGTCGAGCATCGCCTCGCGGACGGGGGTGGCGGAGACGCCGAAGTCGGCGGCGAGGGCGGGCGCGGAGTAGACCACGCCGGGGCGGAGTTCACCGGAGATCAAGGCGGCCCGGAGGGCGTGGGCGACCTGATCGCGCAGCCGCTCCTGGACGGAGATCAGAGTGCGGGGTTTGAGGTCGGCCATGGTGTTCCTCCGGAGGTTGCAGAACACCAGTGTACAATGTCACGTTACGTTGAGTGTGCAACAGTCCGCGATTCGGGCGGCCCACCGGACGGCCCGGCACACCGGCCACCGACGCCATGGTGGCAGCGGCCGCCGCGCGTGGCAACGGACGATACCGCACTCCCTGCCCCACCCCTCCCCGAACAGCCCGACCCGCTGCCCGGCATCCGCCGCCGGGCCGGTGGAACGCGGAAGCGGCCGGCACGGCGGGGGATCCCTCCCCACCACACCGGCCGCGGCCTCCGGCCGTCCCGTACAACACCGAACCACCACCCGGGGTAACGGGCCCGGGCGTCAGCCGGTGGCGGGGCCGCGCCTCACGCGTTCATCACAGCCCGATCCGGTGGACCGCCGCCGCGACGGCGAGGTCCTGCCAGGCCATGCCGACGCTCTTGAAGAAGCGCGGCCGGTCCGACGGCACCGGCACCTCGCCGCGCACCAGCTCGGCCAGGTTCCAGAGCGGTTCGTCGCCCGTGACACCCGCCATCAGCAGGTCGCCGGCCTCCCGCAGCGCGGCGGCCCGCGCCTCCACGTACAGCTCGGCGCGGCGGACCAGCACGCCGTCCACCTCCCGCGCCTGCGGCTCGTGCGAGCCGACCGCCGCCACGGCGGCGTGGTCGGGCACCAGCGCCCCGTCGAACAGCGGGGTACGGGCGGTGGTGCAGCAGACCACCAGGTCGGCCTGGGCCACCGCCTCGGGCGTCCCCACCGCGGCGTCCAGCCCGCGCGCCCGGGCGTACCGGGCCAGCGCCTCGGCGGGCGCCGCACTGCGGGCGACCACGGTGAGCCTGGTCAGCGACCGGATGCCGAGCAGCGCGTCCAGATGCCCGTACGCCTGCGGTCCGGCGCCGAACAGCACCAGGTGCGCGGCGTCCGGCGCGGCCAGCCGGCGCAGCGCGACGGCGGTGACGGCGGGCGTGCGCAGGGCGGTCAGGGCGGCGCCGTCCAGCAGGGCGACGGGCTGGAGGGTCGGCCCGTCCAGCAGCAGGTAGCTGCCGGTGATCCGGGGCAGCCCGATGCCGGGGTTGGCGGGCGCGACCCCGGCGATCTTCACCCCGGCGTACTCCGCCGAGGCCGCCGGCATCAGCAGCAGCTCCCCGGCGGGCACCGGCACCGCCGACCGGGCGGGCGCGGTCTCCGGGTCCAGCCCGTCGAGCAGCACCCGCTCGATCGCGTCGGCGGCCTGGGTGGGCGTCAGCCCGGCGGCGCCCGGCGCGGCGTACTGGAGCGGCTCAGCCGCCGCGCCGGACAGGGTGGGGGCCTCGCGGCGGTCGGCGGTCACAGCAGGAACCCCGTTCCCAGCGTGTCGTCCCCGTCGAGCAGGAAGCGGTGCTCGCCGGTGCGGTGGGCGGTGCCGGTGACCTCGGTGACGACGCCCCCGGCCCGCGGGTCGCCGCCGGGCAGGACCCGGCCGGTGAAGACGGTGCCGATGACCGACTCGTGCCACAGCTCCTCGCCGGGCGCGAGCCGCCCCTCGGCGGCGAGCACGGCGAGCCGCGCCGAGGTGCCGGAGCCGCACGGTGAGCGGTCGATCTGGCCGTCGGCGAAGACCGTGACGTTGCGCTGGCTCAACCGCTTGCCGACGTCCGGCAGTTCGTCGTACAGGATGACCCCGTAGACGCCGGACAGCCGTGGGTCCTCGGGGTGGGCGACGGCCTCCGAGCCGGCCAGCGCGGCCCTGATCTCCCGCCCCACGGCGGTGAGTTCGGGCAGCAGCCCGGGCTCGACCGACAGGCCGAACGCCGCCGCCGGCACCGAGGCGTAGCAGGCCCCGGCATGCGCGACCGCCACCTCCACGGTGCCGCGCGAGGTCTCCACCGGCAGCTTCAGCGCGCTCACCCGGGTCGGCACGTTGCGGAAGGTCACACCGGTGGTCCGGCCGCCCGCACGGTGCACCAGGGCGGTGACCCGCCCGGACGGGACGTCGATCCGCACCCGCGCCACGCCGTCCTCGGGCGCCGCGACGAGCCCGGAGTCCACCGCGAAGGCGCCGAGCGCGATGGTGCCGTGCCCGCAGGCCGTGGAGTAGCCGTCCTTGTGCCAGAACAGCACCCCGAGGTGCGCCTCGTCGTCGTCCGGCGGCACCAGGAACCCGCCGTACATGCCCGCGTGCCCGCGCGGCTCGCGGGTGAGCAGTTGCCGCACCTGGTCGAGCGCGCTCGGCCGGGGCGCGGTCGCCGTACCGCCCGCGCCGATCGCGACGGCCCGCCGCTCGGCGACGCCGTCGCCGGGGATCACCGGCGCCCCGCCCACCACGATCCGGAACGGCTCACCGGCCGTGTGGTAGTCGACCGTCTCCACCACGCCCTCCACCACGCCGGTCATCACGCACCCCCGGCCGGGAGCAGGGTGACGGTCCGGCTCGCGGTGTAGAAGTCCAGTGCGGCCCGGCCCTGTTCGCGGTCGCCGTGGCTCGCGCCCTTGGCGCCGCCGAACGGCAGGTGGAAGTCGACGCCGCTGGACGGCGCGTTGACCCGGATCATGCCCGCGTCCAGCCGGTCGGCGGCGGCGAGCGCGGTGTCCAGGCTGCGGCTGTGCACCGAGGTGGCCAGGCTGTGCGGGGTGTCGTTGGCCAGCGCGATCGCCTCGTCCAGGTCCGCGGCGGGCAGCAGGACGGCGATCGGGCCGAAGAACTCCTCGCGCCGCAGCGGGTGTTCGGCGGGCACGTCGGCGAGCAGGGTCGGCTCGACGTACCAGCCGGCCCGCTCGGGCACCGCCCCGCCGGTGAGCACGGTGGCCCCCTCGGCGCGCGCCGAGGCGACGGCTCCGGTGAGCCGGTCGCGGGCGGCGGCGGAGATGACGGGCCCGCAGGCCGTGTCGTCGACCAGGCCGAGCGCCTTCACCAGCGCGGCGCGCAGCGGCTCGTACGCCTCGCCGACGGCGATCACCCGGCTGGTGGCGGTGCACTTCTGCCCGGCGTACCCGGCGATGGCGGCCGCCAGATGGGCCGCGGCCTGCTCGATGTCGGCGTCCGGCAGGACCAGCGCGGCGTTCAGGCCGCCCAGTTCGGCCTGGACCGGCACCCCGCGCCCGGTGGCGGCGTGGACGACGGCCCGGCCGACCCCGGTCGAACCGGTGAACGACACCACGTCCGCCGCGTCGACCAGCGCCTCGCCCTCCTCCGCTCCGCCCGGCAGCACCGTCAGCACGCCCTCGGGCAGGCCCGCCGCCGCGGCCAGCTCGGCCAGCCGCAGCGCGCACGCGGTCGCCTCCGGCGCCGGCTTGAGCACGGCGGTGTTGCCGACGGCCAGCCCCGGCGCGGCCTTCCAGGTCGGGATCGCCAGCGGGAAGTTCCACGGCGTGATCAGCCCGGCGACACCGTACGGGCGGCGCCGGGTGAGCAGCAGGCCCGGTCCGGCGGCGGGCTCGTGGACGGCGCCGGACGGCTCGAAGGGCGCCTGCGCGTAGTAGCGCCAGATCGCGGCGGTCCTGGCGACCTCGCCGCGCGCCTCGGCGAGCGGCTTGCCGACCTCGCGGACGATCAGCGCGGTCAGCTCGTCGGCGTGCGCCTCGACGGCCTCGGCGATCCGGGTGAGCGCGGCCGAGCGGGCCGCGGCGCCGGCCGCGTGCCAGCCGGCCTGCGCGGTCCTGGCCCGTCCGACGGCGGCCCGGACGGCCTGCGCGCCGGGCGCCTCGACCGCGAGGACGAGGTCCGCGGGGTCGGCGGGGTTGAGGGAAGTGATGGTCACAGCGGGAACCCTTCGGTGGTTCAGAGCAGGAACCCGGCCGGGAACGGGTCGCTCGGGTCGAGGAAGTACTGGGCGGTGCCGGTGATCCAGGCCCGCCCGGTGACGGTGGGCACCACGGCGGGCCGCCCGGCCACCTCGGTCTCCTCGACCAGGCGGCCGGTGAAGGTCGTCCCGATGAAGGAGTCGTTGCGGAAGTCCTGGCCGAGCGGCAGCTCGCCGCGCGCGTGCAGCTGCGCCATCCGGGCGGAGGTGCCGGTGCCGCAGGGCGAGCGGTCGAACCAGCCGGGGTGGATGGCCATCGCGTGCCGGGAGTGCCCGGCGGTGGAGCCGGGGGCGAGCAACTGGACGTGGTGGCAGCTGTGGATGGACGGGTTCTCCGGGTGCACCGGCCGGTCGGGACCGGCGTTGACGGCGTCCATCAGGGCCAGGCCGGCGTCCAGGATCTCCTGCTTGCGCTCGCGCTCGAACGGCAGCCCGAACTCGGCGAGCGGCAGGATCGCGTAGAAGTTGCCGCCGTAGGCGAGGTCGTAGCCGACCGTGCCGTAGCCGGGCACCTCGATCTTGCGGTCCAGGGCGACGGAGTAGGAGGGCACGTTGCGGATGGTCACCGCCTTGGCGGCGCCGTCCTCGACCAGCACCTCGGCGATCACCAGCCCGGCGGGCGTGTCCAGCCGGACGGTGGTGACCGGCTCCACCACCGGCACCATGCCGGTCTCGACCAGCACCGTGGCGACGCCGATGGTCCCGTGGCCGCACATCGGCAGCAGGCCGGAGACCTCGATGTAGAGCACGCCGTAGTCGGCGTCCGGGCGGGTCGGCGGCTGCAGGATGGCGCCGCTCATCGCGGCGTGGCCGCGCGGCTCGTACATCAGCAGGGTGCGGAAGTGGTCCAGGTGCTGCTGGAAGTGCACACGCCGCTCGGCCATGGTGGCGCCGGGGATGATGCCGAAGCCGCCGATGATGACCCGGGTCGGCATGCCCTCGGTGTGCGAGTCGACGGCGTGGAACACGTGGCGGCTGCGCATGGGTGGCGACTCCCGTCGGGGTGGGGTGGGTGGGCCGGGGGCCGGCTGCCCCCGCAGCCGGCCGGTCCTTGGGGTGTTCGTGCTACGCGAGGCCCTCGGCCAGCGCCTTCTCGGTGGCCGCGCGGACGGCCGCCTCGATCTCCGGGGTGAGCGGCAGGCGCGGCGCGCGGGTCGGGCCGCCGGGGCGCCCGGCGATGTCCATCGAGAGCTTGATCGCCTGGACGAACTCGGTCTTGGAGTCCCAGCGCAGCAGCGAGTGCAGCGCCTTGTAGAGCGGCAGCGCGGTGTCCAGGTCGTGCTCGACGGCGGCCCGGTAGAGCGCCACACTGGCCTCCGGCAGGGCGTTCGGGTAGCCGGCGATCCAGCCGACGGCGCCGGCCAGGGCCAGCTCCAGCAGCACGTCGTCGGCGCCGATCAGCAGGTCCAGGCCGGGGGCCAGCTCGGCGATCTCGTACGCCCGCCGGACGTCGCCGCTGAACTCCTTGACCGCCACGATCGAGCCCTCGGCGTGCAGCTGCGCCAGCAGCGCGGGCACCAGGTCGACCTTGGTGTCGATGGGGTTGTTGTACGCGACGATCGGGATGCCCGCCCTGGCCACCTCGGCGTAGTGCCCGCGGACGGCGGTGTGGTCCGCGCGGTAGGCGTTCGGCGGCAGCAGCAGGACGGAGCCGGCGCCGGCCTCGGCGGCCTGCTCGGCCCAGCGGCGGGACTCGGCGCTGCCGTACGCGGCCACACCCGGCATCACGCGGGCGCCGTCGCCGGCGGCCTCGACCGCGACCTCGACGATCCGGACGCGCTCCTCGTCGGTGAGGGTCTGGTACTCGCCCAGAGATCCGTTGGGGACGACGCCGTCGCAGCCGGACTCGATCAGCCAGCGGACGTGGTCGGCGTAGGCGTCGTAGTCGACGGAGAGGTCCGGGCGCAGCGGGATCGTGGTGGCGACCATGACGCCGCGCCAGGGACGGGTGGCGTCGTACGCGGTGTTGGACACAGATGACTCCTTGGTGAGGTGTGACATTTTATTAGAGGGCGACGCCGGAGGCAAGAGCCCCCGGCGGCGAGTTCGTCGGTCCGCCGGCGCTCAGCCGTCTTCGGGCCCCGGCCCGGCGGCGAGCTGCGAGAGCGGCACCGGGCAGGCCAGCGGTCGCCGGTCGGCCGGCACCTCGCCGCCGCCCGAACCGCCGTCCGAACCGCCGTCCGAACCGCCGTCCGGACCGCCACCGGCCAGGCAGGCCACCGCCGGACCGCACATCCGGCCCTGGCACCAGCCCATCCCGGCCCGGGTGAGCAGCTTGACGGTCCGCGCGTCCCCCGCGCCCAGCTCGTCCACCGCCTCGCGGATCGCGGCGACGGGGACCTCCTCGCAGCGGCAGACGTCGGTGTCCGGGCGCAGCCACTCCGTCCAGCCCGGGCCGGGGCGGTGCGCGGCGGCCATCAGCCCGGCGAAGGCCCGCAGCCGGGCGCGGCGGCGCAGCAGCGCGGCGCGCACCGGGCGGTCGGCCACCGCGTGCGCGGCCAGCTCGCCCTCGGCGATCGCCAGGTCGGCGCCGCCGACGCCGCAGGTCTCGCCGGCCGCCCAGAGACCGGGGACGGTGGTGCGCAGCCGGGCGTCGACCTTGAGCGCGGCCGTACCGTCCGGGGTGGTCCTGGTCTCGGCGCCCAGCTCGGTGGCCAGTTCGATCTGCGGCAGCAGGCCGTGGCCGACGGCGAGGGCGTCGCAGGCGATCCGCCGTTCGGTGCCGGGCACCGGCCGCCAGTCGGCGTCCAGCCGGGCTACCGTGACGGCGGTGACCCGGTCGGTCCCGTGCGCCTCGACCACGGCGCTGCGCCGGCGCAGCCGGACGCCGTGGCGCAGCAGCGCGGCGCCGTGGCCGGCCCCCTCGACGAGCTTGGCCGGGACGGCGGCCAGCACGCCGGGGCGCCGGGCGTAGCCGAGGTAGTCGGTGGCCTCGACCACCGCGGGCACCTCGGCCCCTGCGGTGACCAGCGAGGAGGCGGCCGCGAGCAGCAACGGTCCACTGCCGGCCACCACGATCCGCCGGCCGGGCAGGACCAGGCCGGCCTTGAGCATGGCCTGCGCCCCGCCCGCGGTGACCACCCCGGGCAGTGTCCAGCCGGGGAACGGCAGCTGTCGCTCGTACGCGCCGGTGGCGAGCAGCAGGGCGGCGGCGCGGACGGTCGCCCGGTCGTCGGCCCCGGGCCCGAGGGTGGCGTGCAGCACCCACGCCGTGTCGCCGGCCCGCTCGGCCGCCCACACCTGGTGGCCGCCGAGGAAGTCGACCCGGCCGGCGGTCTCGTGGGCGGCGAGCCGGTCCGCCAGGCCGGTGTAGACCGACCAGCCGTGGTGCAGCCGGTCGGGCCGGGCGGCGCCGAGGCCGGGCGCGGGGTGGCGGTAGTACTGGCCGCCGGTGCGCGGGCCCGCGTCCAGCAGGGCGCAGCGCAGACCGAGGTCGGCGGCGGTCACGGCGGCGGCGAGCCCGGCCGGGCCGGCCCCGATCACGGCGAGGTCGTAGGACCGCTCCTGGCGGTCAGACGGCGAGGTCGGCACGGCCGTTGCCCTCCTGGGTGGTGACGGTGGTGCCGGGCTCGGCGGGGAGCAGGCAGGTGCGCTGGTTGGGGCGGCCGTCCACGGTGGCCAGACAGTCGAAGCAGGCGCCGATCCCGCAGAACGCCCCGCGCGGCCGGCCGCCCACCCGGGTGGTGCGCCAGGCGAGCACGCCGTCGGCCCAGAGCGCGGCGGCGATCGACTGTCCCGGCAGTGCGGGGACGGGCCGGCCGTCGAACTCGATGGTGTGGGCGGGGCCGGGTTCCGCCCCGACCAGGGCGGCGGGGGTACGGCGCATCAGCGGGTTCTCCGTTCCAGGTTCTCGGTCTCGGCTCAGCGGCTCAGCGGCTCGGCTGTTCGGCGGGTTCGCGGCGGTTCGGGCACGGCGCGAGGTGGTTCCGGTCCGTCGCACGGTTCACGAGGCGGCCGGGAACCGGTCGGCCCGGAACGGTTCGAGGTCCAGCCCGGGCCGTTCGCCGGTGAGCTGCCGGCTGATCAGCAGCCCGGTCGCCGGAGCCAGCCCGATGCCCGCGCCCTCGTGGCCGCAGGCGTGGTACAGCCCGGGCACCCGCGGGTCGGCGCCGATCGCGGGCAGATGGTCCGGCAGGTACGGGCGGAAGCCCCGGTAGGCGCGCAGCACGCTGACGTCCGCCAGGACGGGGAACAGCGCGGCCGCCTGCGCGGCGAGCCGGTGCAGCACCTCCACCGAGAGGGTCCGGTCGAAGCCGACCCGCTCCCGGCTGGCGCCGATCAGCACCGGCCCGCCGGGGGTGCCCTCGACCACGGCGGAGGTCTGCAGCGCGGCCGAGCCGCTGGCCACGTCCGCGACGTAGTCGGCCGCGTAGACCTTGCGCCGGACGATCCTCGGCAGCGGTTCGGTCACCAGGACGAAGCCGCGCCGGGGCAGCACCGGCAGGTGCACACCGGCGAGCGCGGCCAGTTCGCCGCCCCAGGTGCCGGCGGCGTTGACCACGGCGGGCGCGTCCAGCCGCCGCCGGTCGGTCTCGACGCCGAGCACGGCCCCGTCCGTTCCGGTCCGCACCGCCCGGACGGTCTCGCCGGTGTAGAGCAGGGCACCGTCCCGCCGGGCGACGCGCAGCAGGTGGGCGGCGGCCAGCGCGGGCTGGACCTGGGCGTCCTGCGGGTAGAGGAAGCCGCCGGCCAGCCCGGGGGCGAGGTGGGGTTCGAGTTCGCGCAGCCGCTCGCCGGGGATCTCCTCGGCGGTGACGCCGGCCGTCGCCTGCTTCTGGGCGAAGGCCCGCAGGGCGTCCTGCCGGGCCGGGGTGGCGGCGACCACCAGGCCGCCCTTGGGCTCGTACTCGACGGCGGGGCCGAGGACGGGCACCAGCTCCTGCCAGAGCCCGGCGCTGAACAGCGCGAGGTCGAGCTCGGGGCCGGGCTCCTTGTCGGAGACCAGCAGGTTGCCCTCACCGGCACCGGTGGTGCCACCGGCGACCGGCCCGCGGTCGACGACGGCGACGGCGAGTCCGGCGCGGGCGGCGTAGTACGCGCAGGCGGCGCCGACCACACCGGCACCGACCACGAGGACATCCAGGGGAGGTCTCTGGGACTTGGACACGGCAGTAATATGTCACATGCCATCGAACCTGCCAAGAGCCCCCGCCGTCCGGCCACGAGCAACCCGGCCGACCCCGCAGCAGAGCCCCGGCCTGCGCGAACCCCCCGGCCGACGCAAGAGCCCCGGCCCGCCGGAAGACGGCGGACCGGGGCTCAGGGCGCGTCAGGGCCTCAGGTGATGTCGTCCATCTGCTCGTGCCGGGCGGCCGGTACCGGAGCCCCGGCGACCGGCGTGACGGACGCCTCCACGGCCTCCGCCCCGGCCACCGGCTGCACCGAGAGGTCCAGCTCCGAGGCCTCCTCGTCGCTCAGCCCGAAGTCGGGGTTGCGACGCGCCTTCCGCCGGTCGTTGATCATCGCGATGGCCACGGCGACGAAGTACAGCCCCCAGATCGGCGCGGCCAGCGCCAGCATGCTCAACGGGTCGGCGCTCGGCGTGGCGAAGGCGGCGAACACCGTGATGCCCATGATCATGCCGCGCCACCAGCCCAGCAGGCGCTTGCCGGTGACCATGCCGACCATGTTGAGCATCACGAGCAGCAGTGGGAACTCGAAGGCCAGGCCGAAGACCAGCACCATCCTGGTGGCGATGTCGAAGTAGTCCTCGGGCGGCAGGATCGGGGTGGTGCCGTTCGGGGTGAACGAGATCAGCACCTCGACCGTGGTCGGGAGCAGCAGGAACGCGCAGCCCACACCGGCCAGGAACAGCGGCGCGCCGCAGGCCATGAAGATGACGGTGTACTTGCGCTCGTGCCGGTGCAGACCGGGCGCCACGAAGGCCCAGACCTGGTACAGCCAGATCGGCACGGTGGCGACCACGCCCGTCGTCAGCGACACCTTGAGCATCCAGGTGAAGCCGGCGGTGAGACCGATGTTGGAGACCTGGGCGCACTTGCCGTCGTACTTGAAGGCCGTCTCCGGCGTGCACTGCGGCAGTGGCTTCAGCAGGAAGGTCTCGATCTGCTTGTGGTAGATCGCCGCGACGATCGTGATCAGCACGATCGCCAGGACCGACTTGACCACGCGGTTCCGCAGTTCCCGCAGGTGGTCGGCGAGGGCCATCCGCCCCTCAGGATCCTTGGGCGCCTTAGACGCCTTGGAGAGCTTGCTCAACCCCGGTCCTCAACTCGTGCGTCGAGGCCCGCCGGTCGACGGGCCTCCCATGATCGCGTGCGTCGCGCGCCGCTCAGCGCGGCCGGCCGCCGTCGGCCGTCGGCTGGGCCGCCTGCCCCGGGACCGATTCGGTCACCGGCCGGGCCGTGGCGGACGCCCCGGGAGCGGCCTGGATGGTCTTCGCCGCGCCGGATTCGACGCTCACGGCGGGCGCGGGCTGCGCCGGCGCGCCCTCGTCCGCGGCACCGTCCGAACGCATCGCCTTGGTCTCGCTCTTCAGGATCCGCATCGACTGGCCGAGCGAACGCGCCAGATCGGGCAGTCGCTTGGCACCGAAAAGCAGAATGGCAAGAACGACGACCACCAGGATCGCAGTCGGCGAGATCCGCATGCTCGACCACCTTCAGTCATGGCGGCACCGGTGGGCCGCCCGCTGCGGGGATGGTAACCGCTGCGGGTGACGCCCTGACGACGGCCGCCCGAACAGGACAGCGGCCCCCAGTCGCACTTCAGGAGCCATCTGAGAGCGTAACGCGCCGCCGCCCCCGCGCAGCAGCCCCGTGCACCAACGGCCGTCCCGGACCGGGGCGGGTCCGCGGGCGGTTCAGCGCCCCGGCACCGCCGCCGCGAGGTCGCCGGCCGCCTCGGCCAGCGCCCGGGAGGCGGCGTCCACCCCCTTGGCCAGCGTCCGCACGTCCAGCCAGAGCCGGATCGCGAGAACGCCGAGGACCAGCAGCCCGGCGGTGGCGAGCAGGACGGCGGCGACGAGCATCCAGGACATGGCCACCACCCTATCCGGCCGCGCGGGAGGCCCCGCTCAGCCCTCCACCGGGACGAGCCGCATGGTGCGCACCCCGGCGCCGGTCAGCGCCGTGACGATCTTCTCCCCGGCCGGCTTGCGCACCGCCGCCCCGCAGAGCGGGCAGCTGAAGCTGTAGTGCGCCTGGGCCGGGGTCCGACCGAGGGTGAGGCGGAACTCGTCCGCCGGCAGGTCCACCTTCTCGCGGCACTCCGAGCAGTACACCTTGAATCTGGTACCGGGCTCCACGGCTCAGACCTGCCCCTCCCGGTAGCCGGCCAGCGCCTCCAGCGCCGCCGACCGCGCCTGCTCCACGAGCTCCGGCGGGGAGACGATCCGCCCGTCCCGGCCGAGCCGCAGCGCCAGCGGGCGCAGCTGCGACGGGTCGGCGCTGCGCAGGGTGATCCGCAGGCCGCCGTCGGGCAGTTCCTCGGCCCGGTCGTGGGTGTAGTACTCGGCCACCCAGCGCCCGCCGGAGGAGACCTCGACGACCACCTCGGGATCGTCGGCGGACGGGTTGACCAGCCCGCCGGAGAGGTCGCGCGGCTCGCGGCGCGGCGGGTCGGAGGGGACGTCCAGCACCTTGATCTCGGCGACCCGGTCGAGCCGGAACATCCGGTGGTCCTCGGAGGTGCGGCACCACGCCTCGAGGTAGGTGTGGCCCTCGGTGAGCAGCCGGATCGGGTCGACCTCGCGCTCGGTCATGCCGCCGCGCCCGTGCGAGTAGTAGCGCAGCCAGAGCCGGCGGCCCTCGCTGAGCGCGCGGTCGATGTCGGCGAAGACGTGGCTCTCGGCCTCGAAGGTGACCCCGACCCTGGCGCTGCCCTCGGCGCTGTCCCCGGCGGCGTTCTCGATCTTGGCGACGGCCCGGGTGAGCGCCTCCCGGTCACCGGCCCGCAGGCCGGGCAGGCCGGCCACCGCGCGGGCGGCGACCAGCAGCGCGGTCGCCTCGTCGGCGGCCAGCCGCAGCGGCTGGGCGACGTCGTCGACGTTGTGCCACCAGATCCGCTCGCCGTCGGTGTCGATGTCGAGCAGATCGCCGCCGCGGAAGCTGGTGCCGCACATCGGCAGCACGTTGAGGTCGCCGATCAGCTCGCGCTCGGTGATGCCGAAGGCACGGGCCACCTCGGCCACCTCGGCGCCGGGGCGCTCGCGCAGATAGGTGACCAGCGAGAGCATCCGGCGGGTCTGGTCGATGGCGTTGCTCATGCCCGCACTCCTTCGGTGGCGGCCGGGCCGGTGGCGGCCGGGTCGTTGACGGCCTCGGCGCCCGGTCCGGCGACGGCGCTCAGCCGGTCGATCACGTCGGCGCGCAGTTCCTCCGGGCCGACCACCAGCACGTCAGGACCGAACTCCGCGAGGTCGGCGCCGAGCCCGTTGCCGTACGGGATCTCCAGTTCGTCCCAGGTCCCGTCGACCCGGCGGCTGCTCAGCGCCTTGGTGCGCAGCGGGAACCCGGCGCCGCGGCGGACCCGGACGGCGGCGGTCGCGGTGGCACCCTCGCCGGCGAACTTGGCGACGGTGGCCCGGACGTCGACGTGCTCGGGGACGGTGCCGAGGAAGGCGCCCGAGCGGGCGCGGACCCTGCCGGTCATCCGGCTGAGCCGGAACACCCGGGCGTCACGCCGGTCGCGGTCCCAGCCGGCCAGGTACCAGTGGCCGCGCCAGCACTCCAGGGCCCAGGGCTCGACCGTGCGCTGCTCGACGGCGGCGGCACCGGCCTTGCGGTACTCGAAGGTGACCGGGCGGCGGTCGCGGGCGGCGGTGAGCAGCGGTTCGAAGGCGCTCTCCCGGGCGGGGATCCGCGGTTCCAGGGCGGTACGGCCCTCGGCCTCGGTGAACGGCACGCCGGCCGCGCGCAGCTTCTGCAGGGCGCCGCTGGCCGCGCCGGACATCTTGGCCTGCTGCCAGACCCGGGCGGCCAGGGTCAGCGCCGCGGCCTCCTCGGCGTCCAGGGCGATCTCCGGCAGCCGGTTGCGGTCGGCGCGGGCGAGGTAGCCGAGTTCGCCGTCGAGGGCGTTCTCGTCCACGTCGATGACCAGACCGAGTTCGCGCAGGTCGTCCTTGTCCCGCTCGAACATCCGGTTGAAGGCGTCCTCGCTGCTGTGCTGCCAGGCCTCGCGGTACGCCTCGATGGATTCCCGCAGCTCCTTCTTGGAGAGCGGACGTCTGGTGTTCATCAGGCACAGGGCGAGATTCATCAGCCGCTCTGCCTTGGCGATCGCCATCGCTGACCCTTCCGGTGTGCCGCGCCGCGCGCGGGGTGCGCCCGCCGGGCATATGTCGACCCGGCGGGACCGACCGTACCGGTAGCGGTACGCGCTGCAAAAGCCGAGTCCGCAAACGCGTGGGGCCGCACCCCGGGTACGGGGTGCGGCCCGGTGGAGCGGCCGGTCTCAGACGCCCAGCAGGTCGACCACGAAGATCAGCGTCGAGCCCGCGGGGATGAGCGGCGTCGGCGACTGGTTGCCGTACCCGAGGTGCGCCGGGATGACCAGCTCGCGGCGGCCGCCGACCTTCATGCCGACGACGCCCTGGTCCCAGCCCTTGATGACCCGGCCGGCGCCGAGCGGGAACTTGAAGCTGCTGCCCCGGTTCCAGCTGGCGTCGAACTCCTCGCCGGTCTCGAAGGTCACGCCGACGTAGTGCACCTCGACGACCTGGCCCGGCTTGGCCTCCTCGCCGGTGCCGACCTCGAGGTCGCGGATCTGCAGCTCGGCCGGCGGCTCACCGATCGGAAAGTCGATCTCCGGCTTCGTCTTGTCGCTCACAACTGCCTCTTCTCACGGTTTGGTTCCATACACGACCAAGCGGCGGGCACCCGCACCCCCGGTCCGTTCCCGGACCACGGTACGGGCGCCCGCCGCCCGTACGGGCCCGGCCACGCGGCCGGGCCCGAAGGTCACACGCACACCATTGTCACCCGAAAGTGGATCAGCCCTGACCGGCATCCAGGATGTCGACCACGAACACCAGGGTGGAATTGGCCGGAATGTCGCCCTGCGCCTGGTCCTTGTACCCCAGCGAGGCGGGGATCACCAGCTCGACCCGGCTGCCGACGGTCTGGCCCTCCAGACCCTGGTCCCAGCCGGCGATGACCTGGCCGCCGCCCACCGGGAAGGAGAACGCCTGGCCCTTGCTCAGCGAGGAGTCGAAGACCTTGCCGTCCTTGAAGAGCGCGCCGGTGTACTGGACGACGACCTTCTCGCCCTTCTCCACCTTGGGGCCGGTGCCCTTGATCAGGACATGCGTCTTCAGCTCGGTCGGGTCGGCCGCGCCGGCCACCGGGGTGATGTCGGCCGGCTTCTTGCCGTTGTCCTTGACCTGCGGGAAGTCCGCGGGCGGCGGGGTGACGGTGCCGCTGACCACGGCGTCCGCCGCGGTGGAGCGCTGGATGTCGATCACGAAGACCAGGTTGTCCGCGGCCCCGATCGACATGCTCGGGTTGCCCTGGGCGCCGAACGCGGCGGCCGGCGGGGCCACCACGAGGATCCGGCTGCCGGCCTTCTTGCCGAGCACGGCCTGGTCCAGCGCCGGGATCAGCGCGTCCGTACCGGCCTGGAAGATCTGCGGCTTGCCCGTCTCGTCGTACGAGCTCGGGATGTCCTTGCCGGTGGTCCAGTCCTTGGCGGTGTAGTCGACCGAGGTCCAGGAGTTCTTCTCGACCTTGGGGCCGCTGCCCTCCGAGAGGACCTTGACGACGAAGGAGCCGTCGGCCTGCTCGGCGGGCACCTCGATGCCGGCCTTCTTGCCGAACTCGCCGGTGACCGTCGGCAGCACCTTGGCGTTGTCCTTGATCGGCGGCACCGGTTCGGCGGTCGGCGTGGGCGGCGCGGACTTGGCCGCGTCGGCGGGCTTGGCGGTGCTCGACTTGGAGTCGTCCCGGTTCACCACGTACAGCGTGATACCGCTGCCGACCAGCAGCACGGCGAGCACGGTGCCGAGGATCACGCCCAGCTTCCCCACCCCGGGCGGGTTCTCGGCGTACCCGGCCTCCGAGGCCTCCTGGCGGCGCACGTTCGAGGCGAAGATCTGCGGGGCCTCGTCGGTCTTCGTCCCGCCCGCCGCCCGCGGGGCCTCGCCGGGCGTGGCCCAGCCGGCCTGCTGCTTCAGGATCGACGGCGGTACGACGATCGACTCGCCGTCGCCCGGAAGCGGACCACCGGGCCGCGAGTCAGCCGGATCACCGGCGGAGTTTCCGTTCGCGGTGCCGGCCCCGCCCGGGCTCGACGCTTTCTCAGACATGACTCCCCATCCATCTCGCCACGAGGTCTTCGAGGTCTACGGCCGGCGTGGTGAGCGCCGGGGTGCTGTCGCACTGCCGCCCGGGAACCGGACGCCGGCGGCGCCTACCACAGTGCGAGGGCAGTATGACAGGTCAGCATGAGGAGGGACGCTTCCCTGTGCGAGTGCCCGCCCAGGCGTACGGAACCGACCGGCCCTCCTCCCGGGCCGCCACAGGCTTCCCGGACCGCCTCGGGCTTCCTAGACCGCCTCAAGAATGTCGATCACGAAGACCAGTGTCGAGTTCGGCGGCACCGAGCCCTGCGCCGCGTCCTTGTAGCCGAGGGCCGGCGGCACGACCAGCAGCACCCTGCTGCCCACGGTCTGGCCGACCAGGCCCTTGTCCCAGCCCTCGATCACACTGCCGGTGCCGATCTGCAGCGCCTGCGCGCCGCCGTGGCTCCAGGACGAGTCGAACTGCTGGCCGTTGCTCCACAGCACCCCGGTGTACTGCACCACCAGGGTCTGCCCGGACTTCACCTGCTTGCCCTCGCCCTTGATCAGCACGGCCTGCTGGAGGTCGGTGGGCGGGGCCTCCCCGGCCGGGAGGGTGATCGTGACGGCGGCCTTGCCGTTGTCCTTCACCTGCGGCATCGTCGCGGGCGGCGGCGTCATGGTGCCCGACAGGGTGGAGTCCTGCGGCAGGCTCTCCATGATGTCCAGCACGAACACCACGGTGTCCCCCGCGGCCACCCCGAGCTGGGTGCTGCCCTGGTTGCCGAACGCGGCCGCCGGCGGGGCCACCACCAGCAGCCGGCTGCCGACCTTCTTCCCGATCACGGTCTGGTCGAACGCGGGCACCAGCTGCCCGCTGCCCGCCTGGTACAGCTGCGGCTTGCCGTTGGCGTCGTACGAGCTGGGCAGGTCCTTGCCGGTCGTCCAGTCCTTCGCCGTGTAGTTGACCGTGACCCAGTCGCCCTTGTTGACCGTGGACCGGTCGCCCTCGCTCACGGTGCTCACCACGAACTGACCGCTGGGCTGCTGCCCCTCGGGGATGGTGATGGTGGCCTTGCTCCCGAACCCGCCCTCCGACAGCGTCGGCATCGGCGAGGCCTCGGTCACCGGGGCCGGCACGGTGGGGGCCGCGGTGGCCGCCGTCGGCGTGGCCGGGCTGGTCGCCTTGGTGGAGCTGCTGCAGGCCACCGCCAGCAGCAGGGGCAGGGTGAGAAGCAAACCCGCGGTGCGGCGCACGGCGTTCCTAACTGTCGGTCAAAGTCGGCTCTCCGGACTCGACGGACAGCGTATGCCCCGGCGGTGCCCGGCCCCGGTAGACACCGCCGGGGCCGGGCACCGCAAAGATCACATTCGCCGTACGGGGGCGACCGCGCAGGTCACATCCCCGCGATGAGCTTCTCCACCCGCTCGTCGACCGACCGGAACGGGTCCTTGCACAGGACCGTGCGCTGTGCCTGGTCGTTCAGCTTGAGGTGCACCCAGTCCACGGTGAAGTCGCGGCGCTGCTCCTGCGCCCGGCGGATGAAGTCACCGCGCAGCCGGGCCCGGGTGGTCTGCGGCGGGATCGACTTGGCCTCGAAGGTCTTGAGGTCGGTCGTCACCCGCTGCGCCTGCCCCTTGGCCTGGAGCAGGTAGAACAGGCCCCGCCGGCGGTGGATGTCGTGGTACGCGAGGTCGATCTGGGCCACCCGCGGGTTGGACATGCCCATCTGGTGCTTGGCGCGGTAGCGCTCGATGAGCTTGTACTTCATGATCCAGTCGATCTCGGTGGCCACGGTGTCCAGGTTCTCGGTCCGGACGGCCTCCAGTGTGCGGCCCCACAGTTCGAGCACCCGGGCGATGGTCCCGGTGTTGATGCCCTTGCGGTCGGCGAAGTCCAGCGCCTTGGTGAAGTACTCCTCCTGGATGTCCAGCGCGCTGGCCTCGCGGCCGTTGGCGAGCCGTACCTGGTGGGTGCCGGTGAGGTCGTGGCTGACCTCGCGGATCGCCCGGATCGGGTTCTCCAGGGTGAGGTCGCGCATCACCACGCCGGCCTCGATCAGCCGCAGCACCAGGTCGGTGGCGCCGACCTTGAGCAGGGTGGTGGTCTCGGACATGTTGGAGTCGCCGACGATCACGTGCAGCCGGCGGTAGCGCTCGGCATCGGCGTGCGGCTCGTCGCGGGTGTTGATGATCGGGCGGGAGCGGGTGGTGGCGGAGCTGACGCCCTCCCAGATGTGCTCGGCGCGCTGGCTGACGCAGTACACCGCGCCGCGCGGCGTCTGGAGCACCTTGCCCGCGCCGCAGATCAGCTGGCGGGTCACCAGGAACGGGATCAGCACGTCGGCCAGCCGGGAGAACTCGCCGTGCCGGGCCACCAGGTAGTTCTCGTGGCAGCCGTAGGAGTTGCCGGCCGAGTCGGTGTTGTTCTTGAAGAGGTAGACGTCCCCCGCGATGCCCTCCTCGTGCAGCCGCCGCTCGGCGTCGACCAGGAGTCCTTCGAGGATGCGCTCGCCCGCCTTGTCGTGCGTCACCAGCTCGACGACGTCGTCGCACTCGGGGGTGGCGTACTCGGGGTGCGAGCCGACGTCGAGGTAGAGCCGGGCACCGTTGCGCAGGAACACGTTGCTGCTGCGGCCCCAGGAGACAACACGGCGGAAGAGGTACCGGGCCACCTCGTCCGGCGACAGCCGTCGCTGTCCCCGGAATGTGCAGGTGACGCCGTACTCGTTCTCCAGCCCGAAAATTCGGCGGTCCATGGCACCTTCTTTCGAAGGAATCACCGGTTTTGGCCGGTAAGCGGATCGGGATCCTGAATTCTGCGGCTCGGCGCCGCAGCAGGCCTTCTAGGCTGATCCCCTGCTTCGGCAGCGGGCAGGGCTTGTCCGGGGCCAGCCGTCAGGCGGGCTTGAAGCCCCATGGTCTGGACCGTCGGGGAGGAGTCACGAGGCGTCCGTTCTCTGAGAGGGCCTCCGGAGGAAGTCCCGCACGACGGCGGGCGACCGCCGTACGGGACCCCTTGGCGCTGCTACTCCGGCGGCGCGGCCGCCGGCTTCTCGTCGTCGTCCGACTCGGCGGACTGGTCGCCGTCGAGCAGGCGGCCGAGCTGGCCGCCCAGGATGCGCTTGAACTTGCGCTGCTGGAAGCGCTGGCGGTCGAGCACCGCCACCTCCAGCTGCTCGGGGGTCAGGGTGCGCGGGCTCCCCCCGTTGGGGTCCCGGGCGAGGGAGTCCACCGCGACCTTGATCGCCTCGGTGAGGGTCAGCCCGCTGCGGTGGCGCTGGCCCAGGTAGTTGCCGATCGAGTCGGCGTTGCCGCCGACCACGACGTAGTTCTTCTCGTCGACGACCGAGCCGTCCGGCGTGAGCCGGTAGATCTGGTCCTCGTCCGGGGTGCGGCCGACCTCGGCCACGATCAGCTCGACCTCGTAGGGCTTCTCGCCGACCGAGGAGAAGATGGTGCCGAGCGTCTGGGCGTAGACGTTGGCCAGGCCGCGGGCGGTGACGTCGGCCCGGTCGTAGGAGTAGCCGCGCAGGTCGGCGTAGCGGACGCCGCCGATGCGCAGGTTCTCGAACTCGTTGTAGCGGCCGACCGCCGCGAAGGCGATCTTGTCGTAGATCTCGGAGACCTTGTGGAGGGCCCGGGAGGTGTTCTCGGCGACGAAGACGATGCCGTCGGCGTAGGTGAGCACGACCACGCTGCGACCGCGCGCGATGCCCTTGCGGGCGTACTCCGCGCGGTCCGCCATGGCCTGCTGGGGCGAGACGTAGAACGGTGTCGACACCGGCGGTCGTCCCTTCCTGTAGGAGTGATGGCTAGAGCAGCGGGGCCTGCGGGCCGTTGGGGTGGGCCAGGCGGTGGTCGGTGATGGAGACGGCGATCGCGGAGACCTCGGCCTCGGTGAGCCGGCGGAAGCCGTCCTCGGTGATCAGCGAGACGATCGGGAAGATCTTGCGGGCGAGGTCGGGACCGCCGGTGGCGGAGTCGTCGTCGGCCGCGTCGTAGAGGGCCTGGACGACCAGCGTGGCGGCCTGCTCGGCCGTCAGGCCGTCCCGGTAGAGCTTCTTCATCGAGCCCCGGGCGAAGACCGAGCCGGAGCCGGTGGCGGCGAACCCGCGGTCCTCGGAGCGGCCTCCGGTGACGTCGTAGCTGAAGATCCGGCCGCGGCCGAGGTCGAGGTCGTAGCCGGCGAAGAGCGGGACGACCGCGAGGCCCTGCATCGCCATGCCCAGGTTCCCCCGGATCATGGTGGTGAGGCGGTTGGCCTTGCCCTCCAGGGAGAGCACGGTGCCCTCGATCTTCTCGTAGTGCTCCAGCTCCAGCTGGAACAGCCTGACCATCTCGACCGCGAGGCCGGCGGTGCCCGCGATGCCGACCGCGCTGTACTCGTCGGCCGGGAAGACCTTCTCCATGTCGCGCTGGGCGATCATGTTGCCCATGGTCGCCCGCCGGTCACCGGCGATCACCACGCCGCCGTCGAACACCGCCGCGACGATGGTCGTCCCGTGCGGGGCCTCGACGACCGCTCCCTCGGGGAGGCTGCGGCGGCCGGGAATCAGCTCCGGCTGGTGCTCCGCCAGGAAGTCGAGGAACGACGAGGACCCCGGGGTCAGGAAGGCAGCCGGTAGACGCCCGGTGCCACGAGTGTTGGCTTCCACACGATTCCTTCCAGGTAGCTTGAAGCGCGCGCTGCCCGCACCCTACCCGCCCGGCGATCACTATCCACCCGTGCAGGGGCCGGACCCGGACGGACGGACGGCCCGTGCCGCCCGCCCGCCCTCGGCGGTCGCAACCGTGAATTCCCTGAATGCCCTGCCGGGGCTACTGGCCGCCCTTTTGCACGAACTGCCGGACAAAATCCTCGGCGTTGGACTCGAGTACTTCGTCGATTTCGTCCAGAACCGCGTCGACGTCATCGCTCAGCTTTTCCTGGCGTTCCTTGAGGTCGTCGGAATTCTGCGCTTCCGCGGCCTGCTCCTCGACCTCCTCGGAGGAGCGGTTCGCCCGCTGCTGGCCGCCGCCGGTGTCCTTGCTCGCCATTTCCCTCACCCCGCTCGAATCGTCTGGCACGGTTTGGTCGTTGCTTGCTGCATCGACCCTATACACAAGGTGCGACTGCTGCTCCCGGTTTGCCGGTGGCACTTCCTGTCCAACACCCGCTGCCACCCCGGATGATTCCCATTCGGCGGACGTTCACCCATGGTGATCGAAAAGTTACCCGCCGGAAAGCACCCGGAGCAGGTCCTCGGCCGTGCGACAGCGGTCCAGCAGTTCCTTGACGTGGTTGCGGGTGCCGCGCAGCGGCTCCAGGGTGGGGACCCGCTGCAGCGAGTCCCGGCCCGGCAGGTCGAAGATCACCGAGTCCCAGGAGGCCGCGGCGACATGCTCGGCGTACTGTTCGAGACAGCGGCCGCGGAAGTACGCCCTGGTGTCCTCCGGGGGCTTGGTGGCGGCCCGCTGGACCTCGTCCTCGGTGAGCAGCCGGTCGAACCGGCCCCGGGCCACCAGGCGGTTGTAGAGGCCCTTGTCGGGCCGGACGTCGCTGTACTGGAGGTCGACCAGCTGGAGCCGGGAGCTGTCCCACTCCAGGGCGTCGCGGCTGCGGTAGCCCTCCAGGATCTCCCGTTTGGCGATCCAGTCCAGCTGCCGGGAGAGCGACATCGGGTCGCGCTCCAGCCGCCCCAGCACGTCCTCCCAGCGGGCCAGGACGTCCACCGTCTGCTCGTCCGCGTCGTTGCCGAAGCGGTCCTCGACGTACTTGCGGGCCAGCTCGAAGTACTCCAGCTGAAGCTGGACGGCAGTGAGTCTGCGGCCGTTGCGCAGGGTGATGAGGTGTTTGAGCGAGGGGTCGTGGGAGACCCGGTGCAGGGTGCGCACCGGCTGGTCCACGGCGAGGTCGGAGGCGATGAAGGCGTCCTCGATCATCGACAGGACCAGTGCGGTGGTGCCCAGTTTGAGGTAGGTGGAGATCTCGGAGAGGTTGGCGTCCCCGATGATCACGTGGAGCCGGCGGTACTTCTCGGCGTCGGCGTGCGGTTCGTCGCGGGTGTTGATGATCGGCCGCTTGAGGGTGGTCTCCAGGCCCACCTCGACCTCGAAGTAGTCGGCGCGCTGGCTGATCTGGAAGCCGTGGGCGGAGCCGTCCTGGCCGATGCCGACCCGGCCGGCGCCGGTGACCACCTGGCGGGAGACGAAGAACGGGGTGAGGTGGCGGACGATGTCGGCGAACGGTGTCGCCCGTTTCATCAGGTAGTTCTCGTGGGTGCCGTAGGAGGCGCCCTTGTTGTCGGTGTTGTTCTTGTACAGGAGGATGTTCTGGCCGTTGGGCAGTTCCAGGGCGCGCTGGGCGGCCGCCGCCATGATCCGCTCGCCGGCCTTGTCCCAGAGCACGGCGTCGCGCGGGTTGGTCACCTCGGGCGAGCTGTACTCGGGGTGCGCGTGGTCCACGTAGAACCGCGCGCCGTTGGTGAGGATGACATTGGCGAGGCCGATGTCCTCGTCGGTCAGCTGGCTGGCGTCCGCGACGTCGCGCGCGAGGTCGAAGCCCCGGGCGTCGCGCAGCGGATTCTCCTCCTCGAAGTCCCAACGGGCCCGCCGAGCCCGGTGCATCGCCGCCGCGTACGCGTTGACGATCTGGGACGAGGTGAGCATGGCGTTGGCGTTGGGGTGCCCGGGTACGGAGATCCCGTACTCGGTCTCGATGCCCATCACGCGCCGTACGGTCATGCGGCCCTCCTTGCCCGGTGCGCCGCCCCCCACGGGCGGAACACGCTGACGTACCGCTGAACAACACCGACGCGGGCGTTGTGCCCGCGAACGGTGGGTCGAGCCTAGAACGCCGCGCCGACGGCCGGGTCCCGAGACGCGCCGTCCGGCTGCGGGGCCGCGAGGCGCCACAGCCGGACGGGATGCGTGCTGTCCCGGGGACCGCTGCCGGCCCGGGTGGTTCGGTTACGGGTACTGCGACTACAGGTACTGCCCGGTGTTGGCGACAGTGTCGATCGAGCGGCCGGACTCGGCGCCCTGCTTCCCGGTGACCAGCGTGCGGATGAAGACGATCCGCTCGCCCTTCTTGCCGGAGATCCGGGCCCAGTCGTCCGGGTTGGTGGTGTTCGGCAGGTCCTCGTTCTCCTTGAACTCGTCCACGCAGGCGGCGAGCAGGTGGGAGACGCGCAGACCGCGCTGGCCGTGGTCGAGGAAGTCCTTGATGGCCATCTTCTTCGCACGGTCGACGATGTTCTGGATCATCGCACCGGAGTTGAAGTCCTTGAAGTACAGGACCTCCTTGTCACCGTTGGCGTAGGTGACCTCCAGGAAGCGGTTCTCCTCGGTCTCGGAGTACATCCGCTCCACCACCGACTGGATCATCGCCGCCACGGTGGCCTCGACGGAGCCGTCGTGCTCCTTGACGTCGTCCGGGTGGAACGGCAGCGAGTCCTTGAGGTACTTGGAGAAGATGTCCTTGGCGGCCTCGGCGTCCGGGCGCTCGATCTTGATCTTGACGTCCAGGCGGCCGGGCCGCAGGATCGCCGGGTCGATCATGTCCTCGCGGTTCGAGGCGCCGATGACGATGACGTTCTCCAGGCCCTCCACGCCGTCGATCTCGGCGAGCAGCTGGGGGACGATGGTGTTCTCCACGTCCGAGCTGACGCCCGAACCGCGGGTGCGGAAGAGCGACTCCATCTCGTCGAAGAAGACGATGACGGGGGTGCCCTCGCCGGCCTTCTCCCGGGCCCGCTGGAAGACCAGGCGGATCTGCCGCTCGGTCTCCCCCACGTACTTGTTGAGCAGCTCGGGGCCCTTGATGTTGAGGAAGTAGCTCTTGCCCTGGGGCCGGCCGGTGACCTCGGCGACCTTCTTGGCCAGCGAGTTCGCCACCGCCTTGGCGATCAGCGTCTTTCCGCAGCCGGGCGGGCCGTAGAGCAGGACGCCCTTGGGCGGGCGCAGCTCGTACTCCTTGAAGAGGTCGGCGTGCAGGTACGGCAGCTCGACCGCGTCGCGGATCAGCTCGATCTGGTTGCTGAGACCGCCGATCTGGCGGTAGTCGATGTCCGGGACCTCCTCGAGGACCAGCTCCTCGACCTCGGCCTTCGGCACGACCTCGTACACGTAGCCGGAGCGGGGCTCCAGCAACAGGGCGTCCCCCGCCCGGATGGTGAGCTCGCGCAGCGGTTCGGCGAGGCGCACCACCCGCTCCTCGTCGGTGTGGCCGATGACCAGGGCGCGTTCGCCGTCCTCCAGGACCTCCTTGAGGGTGACGATGTCGCCGATCCGCTCGAAGGCCATCGCGTCCACGACGTTGAGGGCCTCGTTGAGCATCACTTCCTGGCCGCGCCGCAGCTCGTCGAGGTCGACGTTGGGGCTGACGTTCACGCGGAGCTTGCGCCCCCCGGTGAAGATGTCGGCGGTGCCGTCCTCGTTCTGGTCGAGGAAGACGCCGAATCCGGCCGGGGGCTGTGCCAGCCGGTCCACTTCCTCCTTGAGGGCCACGATCTGGTCGCGGGCCTCTCGCAGGGTGGAGGCGAGCCGTTCGTTCTGGGCGGACACTCCGGCCAGGTTGGTCTGGAGCTCGACGATCCGCTCTTCGAGGATCCTCGAATTGCGCGGCGAGTCGGCGAGCTTGCGGCGCAGAACGGCGATTTCCTGCTCAAGGTACGAGACCTGAGCGGCCTCGTCGGAACCACGAGCGGGCTTGCCGGTGCTGCGGTTGTAGTCGTCATCGTGGGCTGCCACGGTCCTCACCTCCTCCGGGGAGCTGGACGCTTCCAGACCCTACCTGGGACCAGGGGTCCGTAAACCCCTAGATCAAGAAAGATGGAACGGGCGTGTCCGATCTTCGCCCTCGCGTGCTTCCCCTCTGCTAAGGGGATACCCACCGCGCACCGCCCAAAGCGGACCAGATGTATCGTCGAACGAGTCGATATCCGATCGCGACCACGGCCTGGGGTCCGATCGTTGTACGAATGGCGGGAATGCCCTCAACAAGGGGCGACCCGGGACAGAAACGGCAGGAGACCCATGTCGGTGACCGAAGAGGCGACGCCGAGCGAGCCGCTGGAGGTGTGGATCGACCAGGATCTGTGCACCGGCGACGGCATCTGCGTGCAGTACGCGCCCGAGGTCTTCGAGCTCGACATCGACGGCCTGGCCTATGTGAAGGGGCCGGAGGACGAGTTGCGCCAGCAGCCCGGCGAGACCGCTCCGGTGCCGCTGACGCTGCTTCAGGACGTGGTGGACTCGGCGAAGGAGTGCCCCGGCGACTGCATCCACGTGCGCCGGGTCTCGGACCGGACCGAAGTGTACGGGCCGGACGCCGAGTAGCGGTCAGGCCCGTGCCGACGGGGCGGCGGTCTGGGAACGGTCCCAGCCGCCGCTCTTGCGCGTCCAGGTGAGGTCGAGTGAGATGTCCGGGCTGAACCGGGGCACGTCGTCGCTCGAATACCCCTGCGCGTGACCGGTGATGGCGCCGTCGGCGCGCAGCGCGAGCCTGCCGACGGTGAGGTTCTCGCGCTCGGAGAGCAGGGTGGCCAGCACTGCGGGACGGCCGTCGGTGCCCGGTCCGAGCAGGTAGACGGCGTCCGGCGGGGTGCCGTTCTCGGCCGCGCAGTGGGCGGCGGTGACGGTGCCGGGCCGGCCGTCGCCGAGGTCGGCGGCGAAGCTGACGGATATCCGGACCGGGAACGGGCCGCACTCCAGCGGGAGTTCGGCCTTCGCCGGGTCGGGGGCGACGGCCGCCGGGAGGGCCCGGGGCGTGGGCCGGGCGGGCCCGGGGGTGCCGGTGGCCGGGTTGGCCGCCAGCGTGGTGGCCACCACGGCGGCGCAGCCGACGACCGTGAGGGCCCAGTGCCAGGGGGTGGAGCGCGTCTCCCCGGGCCGGGTACGGCCCCGCGGTGTCTGCCTGTCAGCCGTCGCCTTGACCGCGGTCTCCACCAGGCGTCCCCTCCAGTGGTCTGTGTGAGCGAGCATCGTCCCACACGCCCCGGGCCGGCCGGCGACCCGGGTGCGGGAAGCACGAAGGGGTGGTACGGGCGGGCGGGGAGCCCGTCGTACCACCCCTTCCGGCGGTCGTGCGTCAGCCGAGGTCGGTCTCGTCGGCGGGAGCGGTGCGGGCGGCGGCGGCGGCGGCCCGGGCCGCGGCGCGCTCCTGGAGGCTCGGCTCCGGGGTGCCGTTGTCGTAGTCCTCGCCGTAGGCGCCCTTGGCCGGGCGGCGGCGGCGCAGCGGCGGCTCGACGCCGTCGGCGAGGCGGCGGGCGGTGAGCAGGAAGCCGGTGTGGCCGATCATCCGGTGGTCCGGGCGGACCGCCAGGCCCTCCAGGTGCCAGGTGCGGACCATGGTCTCCCAGGCCTGCGGCTCGGTGAAGGTGCCGTGCTCGCGCAGCGCCTCGACGGTCTTCGACATCTGCGTGGTGGTGGCCACGTAGCAGCAGATGAGGCCGCCGGGGACGAGCGCCTCGGAGGCGACGTCCAGGCACTCCCAGGGGGCGAGCATGTCGAGGATGACACGGTCGACGTCGGTCTCGACCAGGTTGTCCTGGAGGTCGCCGACGGTGAGCTTCCACGCCGGGTGCGGCCCGCCGAAGTAGCGCTCGACGTTGCCCTTGGCGATGTCGGCGAAGTCCTGCCGGCGCTCGTAGGAGGCGAGCAGCCCGGTGTCGCCCACGGCGCGCAGCAGGTAGCTGGAGAGCGCGCCGGAGCCGACGCCGGCCTCGACGACGCGGGCGCCGGCGAAGATGTCGGCCATCGCCAGGATCTGCCCCGCGTCCTTGGGGTAGATCACGGCGGCGCCGCGCGGCATGGACAGGACGTAGTCGGGGAGCAGGGGGCGCAGCGCGAGGTACGGGACGTTCCCCGTGGTGCGCACGACCGTGCCCTCGGGGGCGCCGATCAGCTCGTCGTGGGGGAACGCACCCTTGTGGGTGTGGAACTGGTTCCCGGCCTGGAGCGTGAACGTGTAGTGGCGGCCCTTGGGGTCGGTCAGCTGGACCTGGTCCCCGACCTGGAAGGGCCCGCGTCGGCGGGTGGCACCGGTCGGTTCGGACATGCGGACAATCCTAAGGGAAGCCCGCGCTCCGGCCGACCACGGTGATCACCGCCCGGTCCGGCGGGGGCCTCAGCGGCCGGCGACGGCGGCGGTGAGGCGCTGCTCGATGTCGGTGAGCGCGGCGACGCCGTACACCCGGCCGTCGGCCTCGACCACCAGGTACTCCCCGGCGGGGGTGGCGCGCACGGCGCGCAGCAGGTCCTCGCCGGTGAGGTCGGCGGCCAGCCGCAGGCCGGGTTCGAGGTCGCGGGCCAGCGCCCCGACGGCCACCCAGGGGCGACGGTGCTCGGGGACGGCCCGGACGGCGGACTCGCGGACCAGCCCGACCGGCTCGCCGCGGCCGTCCACCACGACCAGGGCGCCGGCCCGGGCCTCACGGGCCTGCCGCAGCGCCTCGCCGAGCGGGGTGTCGGCGGTGACCTCGACGGCCCGGCGGGCGAGGTCGCGCAGCCGCAGACCGGGCAGGGCCTCCTTGAGCCGGGCGTTGCGCAGGCTGCCGCCGGCGCCGTTCCAGATGATCGCGGCGAGGACGGCGGCCAGCACCGCGTCGACCAGGGTGTCGGTGCTGCTGCGCTCGACGCCGCGGGCGGCGCTGAGCAGCGGCAGGCCGATCAGGACGGCGATGGCCAGCACCCGACCGATCCAGGCGGCGGCGACGGTGCCGCTCATGGGCTTGCCGGTGACGCCCCAGACGACGGCGCGCAGCATCCGGCCGCCGTCCAGCGGCAGGCCCGGCAGCAGGTTGAAGGCGGCGACGACGAGGTTGCTGACCATCAGGCCGGTCAGCAGCACCCCGGGCACGGTGGAGAGCTCCACGGCCTGGAGGGCGAGGTAGAAGAGGCCGCCGAGCGCCAGCGAGAGCAGCGGGCCGACGAAGGCCAGCCAGAACTCCCGCCAGGGGGTCTCGGCCTCGTTCTCGATCTCCGAGACACCGCCGAAGAACTGCAGCTGGATCCGGCGCACGCCGAGCCGGTAGCGCAGGGCGACGACGGTGTGGGCGAGTTCGTGCACCAGGACGGAGCCGTAGAAGGCGACGGCGAAGGAGAACGCCACGAGGTAGCGGGCGGCGCCGAGGCCGGGCAGGACGCGGTCGAGCTGGCCGCCGAAGACCCAGGTGATCAGGGCGGCGATGACGAACCAGGAGGGGGTGACGTAGATGGGCACGCCGAAGGGGCGGCCCATCAGGATTCCGCTCCGCCGTTCCGGCTCCTCGGGCGGCGGCCCGGGCTGGGCGCCGCCGCTGTGCGGTGGCTGGTCGGAGGTCTGCCGACCCCTGCTGTCGCTCACCGTGATCCCTTCGGTCGGTTCCCCCGCCGTGCGCCGCGCGCCGGTGCGCCCACGCTACGTGATCGGGGCCGCGGTCCTCCGCGCGCCCCTCTCTCTGCCTTCATACCCAGTGTGGGCCCGCGGGCGGCAGCCCCGTGGCAGCGGGATGACAGCGCAGGGCAATAGGGTCGGGGTATGCAGCAGACCGACACCAGCCGTGCCGCCGTGGCCCCGGCGCGTCCGGCGGCGCCCCCGACCGGCCTGTCCCCGTCGCGTGCGGGGGACTTCCTGACCTGCCCGCTGCTGTACCGGCTGCGGGTGATCGACCGGCTGCCGGAGCCGCCGAGCGCGGCGGCGACCCGGGGCACGCTGGTGCACGCGGTGCTGGAGCGGCTGTTCGACAGCCCGGCGGCGGAGCGGACGCCGGAGCGGGCGCTGGGCCTGCTGCGCCCGCAGTGGGAGCGGCTGCTGGGCGAGCGGCCGGAGCTGCTCTCGCTGTTCCCCGAGGATCCGGACGGGGCGGCGCTGACGCGCTGGCTGGCGGACGCCGAGAAGCTGGTCGAGCGGTGGTTCCGGCTGGAGGACCCGACCCGGCTGCACCCGGTGGAGCGGGAGCTGTACGTGGAGACGGCCCTGGAGTCGGGGCTGCTGCTGCGCGGCTACATCGACCGGGTGGACGTCGCACCGACCGGCGAGGTCCGGCTGGTGGACTACAAGACCGGCCGGGCGCCCTCGCGGGACTTCGAGGCCAAGGCGATGTTCCAGATGAAGTTCTACGCGCTGGTGGTGTGGCGCTGGAAGGGCGTGCTCCCCAAGCGGTTGCAGCTGGTGTACCTCGGCGGGGGCGGGGACGTGGTGAGCTACGACCCGGACGAGGCGGACCTGCTCGCGGTGGAGCGCAAGCTGCGGGCGATCTGGGAGCGGATCACCCACGCGGTGGCGACCGGGGACTTCCCGGCGACCCGCAACCGGCTCTGCGACTGGTGCGACCATCAGGCCAGCTGCCCGGAGTTCGGCGGCACTCCCCCGCCGTACCCGCTGCCGCTGGCCCGTACGTCCGACGAAGACGATCCCACGGGGGATCCGATGAGCAAGGAGTCCTAGGTGACGATCCGAGTGCTGCTGGTCGACGATCAGCCGCTGCTTCGCACCGGTTTCCGGATGATCCTGGAGGCCGAGTCCGACCTGGTGGTGGTCGGCGAGGCCGGCGACGGACAGCAGGCGCTGGACCAGGTCCGGGCGCTCCAGCCCGACGTGGTGCTGATGGACATCCGGATGCCCAGGATGGACGGCGTGGAGGCGACCCGCCGGATCGCCGGGCCGGGTCGGGACGGCCCGGCCAAGGTGCTGGTGCTGACCACCTTCGACCTGGACGAGTACGTGGTGGAGGCGCTGCGCGCGGGCGCCAGCGGCTTCCTGCTGAAGGACGTGCCGGCCGAGGAGCTGGTGCAGGCGATCCGGGTGGTCGCGGACGGCGCGGCGATGCTGGCGCCGAGCATCACCCGGCGGCTGCTGGACATGTACGCCACCAAGCTGCCCTCGGGCGAGGAGGCGCCGCCGCAGGCGCTGAACGCGCTGACCGAGCGTGAGCTGGAGGTGCTGAAGCTGGTGGCGCGCGGGCTGTCGAACGCGGAGATCGCAGCGGAGCTGTTCGTCAGCGAGACCACGGTGAAGACGCATGTCGGCCATGTGCTGACCAAGCTCCAGCTGCGCGACCGGGTGCAGGCGGCGGTGTACGCGTACGAGAGCGGGCTGGTGCGCCCCGGCGCGCTCTGAGCCCGGGCATGACGGTGGCCCGTCCGCTCCCCCTCGCACCCTGGGGGAGCGGACGGGCCACCGTGCCGAGGGTGTCCCGGTCGCCCGGTGCCGTGCCGCCGCGCGGCTACTTGCCGATGCGGCTGATCTCCCAGAAGCGGAAGACGCCGGTGGTGTCGACGGTCGACTCCACGCCGGTGATGTTCGAACGCGAGGCGTAGAAGGCCTTGTTCTGGAACAGCGGGATCAGCGGCGCGTTGTCGGCGGCGATGGTCTGGATCTGGGCGTAGGCCGAGTTGGCCGCGGTGCGGTCGGCCTGCTTGAGGCTGTCGGGGACCAGCCGCTGGCTGATCCGGGTGTCGTCCCAGCCGTGGTGGTAGGCCCCGCCCTCGACCAGGAGCGGCGCGACGTAGTTGTCCGGGTCGGGGTAGTCGGCGAACCAACCGATGGTGTACGCCTGGTACTTGGCGTCCGCCCAGCCCTTCTTGAAGACGTCCCAGTCGGCCTCGTGCTGGACCGTCACCTGGAAGACGCCGCCGGCCTCCAGCTGCTTCTTGAGCATCTCGCTCTCGGCGCCCTCGGCGCGCGAGCGCGACCAGGTGAGGGTGAGCTTGACCGGCATCTGGACCTTGGCGGTGTTCAGGATCGCCTTGGCCTTGGTGACGTCCTGGTCGCCGTACTTGTCGAAGAAGGCGGTGGTGTGGCCGGTGATGCCGGCCGGGACCATCGAGTACAGCGGCTGGACGGTACGCGCGAAGACGTCGCGGGCGAGCGCCTTGCGGTCGATCAGCTGGGCGGCGGCCTGCCGGACGGCGACGTTGCCGCCGGTCGCGTCCTTGGTGTTGAAGACCAGGTAACGGGTGTCGGTGCTGTCGCCCTCGACGACCTGGAGGTCGGTCTTGCCGCCCTGCTGCTCGGACCGGACCTGGGCCGCGGTGTTGGGCTCCAGGCTGTTGTCGGTCAGGTCGATCTCGCCCTTGTCCAGCGCGTCCTTCAGCTCGCCCGTCTTGTCGAAGTAGCGCAGGGTGAACTTCGTGTTCCGGACCTTGGCGTCACCGCTGTACTTGTCGTTGGGCGACAGCACGACCTTGCCCGGGATCTTCGGGCCGCCCTCGATGGACATGGTCTCGATCGAGTCGATCTTGTACGGGCCGGAGCCGACCAGCTTGTCGTTGGGCAGCGCCTTGTCGGCCGGGTAGACCTGGTGGTCGACGATGGCGCCGGCCGGGCCGGCCAGTTTGGCCGGGAGCGTGGCATCGGCCTTGGTGAGCTGGAAGACGACCTCGTTGTCGCCCTTGGCCTCGACCGACTTGATCGAGTCCAGCAGCCCGGCCGGGCCGTTCTCCGCGGCGATCTTCCGGGTGCGCTCGATGGAGTACACCACGTCGGCGGCGGTGAGCGGGTGGCCGTTGGAGAACTTCAGCCCGGGGCGCAGGGTGCAGTGGTACTGGACCGCGTCGTTGCCGGTGAACTCGCAGGACTGCGCGGCGTCCGGGCTGGGCGCGCTGGAGGCGGCCGGGTAGGACAGCAGCGACTGGAAGGTGTTGCGCAGCAGCAGCCAGGAGCCCAGGTCGTAGGCGACGGCCGGGTCCAGCGCACTGGTGACCGAGGTGGTGCCCATGGTGATCGCCTTGCCGCCGTCCCCCTTGACCGCTTCGGTGACCGAGCCGCAGCCGGTCACCGAGACGGCGACCAGGCCGGCGCAGCCGAGCACTGCCAGTCGTTCAGCTGAAGTCATCACGGATCGCGTCCTTCTGGGTGCGGTCCGGCCGAGGGGGCCGGTGGCCCGCGATGGGGTGCGCCTCCGGGGTTGCTGAAGGCACGCGGGCCGGGCGCCGTGCCACCGCGGGCAGGACGGGGTTGCCCGTCAGCGGCGGTGGCAGGGCTCGGGGTGGGGAACGAACTGGAGTAGCGTGCCATATCGAACACACCCCACCGATACCCGCACAGGTGACAGTTGGGACACGAGGGGACGGTGCGGGACGGGTCCACCGACGAGTTGTCAGTCAATGACCGTTTTCTCCCCGGACACCCGGGTCGACTGGCCGGTTCCGATCGCTTACCGGCCGGTAAGCCCCATGTGCAATGAGACGACAATCACACTCGCGAGGTGACCAGCGAGCGGAGCAGTTCAAGATCGATGTGCTCCAGCGAGGGCAGCACCAGCCGCCCGGGGGCGGGCTCGATCACCGCCACCGAGGGCACCGCGATCACCGGGCAGCCGGCCGCCTCGGCCGAGCGCACCCCGGTCGGCGCGTCCTCGACCACCACACAGCGGCCCGGCTCCGCGCCGAACCGCCGCGCCGCCTCCAGGTACGGGTCCGGGTACGGCTTGGTGCGCGGCACCTCGTCCCCGGCGACCGTGAAGGCGAAGTGGTGGGCGCCCAGCGACCGCAGCACGATGTCGATGATGTGCCGCTGCGAGGCCGACACCAGGGCGGCCGGAACCCCGTGCGCGGCAAGGGTGTTGAGAAGCCGTTCGGCGCCGGGCATGAGCGGTACGCCGCCCGCCAGCAGATCCACGAAGCGCTGGTTGATCAGGACGGTCAGGTCGGCCGGCGAGAGGTCCACGCCGGTGGCGGCCAGCAGGTAGTCGATCACCCGGGTCATCGGGCCGCCGACCACATGGGCGCGGTCGTTCTCGTCCAGCGCGTAGCCCAGCTCGGCGAAGAGCGAGGCCTCGGCCTGCCACCAGAAGTCCTCGGTGTCCACCAGGGTCCCGTCCATGTCCAGCAGCACCGCCTGCAGGCCCCGGCCGTGGTCGAGGGCGCGGGTGGTGGTGGAGATGGTCGTCATGGCGGGGATCCTTCCGTCCGTGCCCCGGGGCAGGCCCCTGGGGATGGCACGGGCCGGCCCGCTGGTGAGCGGACCGGCCCGTTCAGGATGATCCAGGATACGCCCCGCCCACCCGAAAAGAGCGAACGCTGCGCAGCCTCCGGGTTACCGGGCGTTGAAGTACTTGGCCTCGGGGTGGTGGATCACGATCGCGTCGGTGGACTGCTCCGGGTGCAGCTGGAACTCCTCGGAGAGCACCACGCCGATCCGCTCCGGCCGCAGCAGCTCGGCGATCTTGGCGCGGTCCTCCAGCTCCGGGCAGGCCCCGTAGCCGAGCGAGAACCGGGCGCCCCGGTACTTCAGCGCGAACATGTCCTTGACGTCCTGCGGGTCCTCGCCGGAGAAGCCCAGCTCGTAGCGGACCCGGGCGTGCCAGAACTCGGCCAGCGCCTCGGCCAGCTGCACGGAGAGGCCGTGCAGCTCCAGGTAGTCCCGGTAGGAGTTGTTGGCGAACAGCTCGTTCGCCGCCTCGGAGATCCGGTTGCCCATGGTGACCACCTGCAGGCCCACCACGTCCTTGACGCCCGACTCCTCGGGGCGGAAGAAGTCCGCCAGGCAGAGCCGCCGCCCGCGCCGCTGGCGCGGGAAGGTGAAGCGGGTGCGCTCGCTGCCGTCCTCGTTGAAGACGATCAGGTCGTCGCCCTTGGAGTTGGCCGGGTAGTAGCCGTAGACCACGGCCGCCTCCAGCCAGCCCTCGGTCTGCAGCCGGTCCAGCCACATCCGCAGCCGCGGCCGGCCCTCGGTCTCCACCAGCTCCTCGTACGAGGGCCCTTCGCCGCTGCGCGCCGCCTTGAGGCCCCACTGGCCCTTGAACAGCGCGTCCTCGTCCAGCCAGGAGGCGTAGTCGGCGAACGGCACGCCCTTGACGATCCGGTCGCCCCAGAACGGCGGGGTGGGGACGGTGTTGTCGACGGCGACGTCCGAGCGGACCTGGCCGAGGTTGGTCTCGGGCTCCTCCACGACCTCGGTGCGGGCGTGCCGGCGCTGCTTGAGCTCCGGCAGGGTCGCGCCGGGCACACCGCGCTTGACCGCGATCAGCGCGTCCATCAGCCGCAGGCCCTCGAAGGCGTCCCGGGCGTAGCGGACCTCGCCCTCGTAGATCTCGTGCAGGTCCTGCTCGACGTAGGCGCGGGTGAGCGCGGCGCCGCCGAGGATCACCGGGTAGTCGGCCGCCAGCTTGCGCTGGTTCAGCTCCTCCAGGTTCTCCTTCATGATCACGGTGGACTTCACCAGCAGGCCGGACATCCCGATCACGTCCGCCCGGTGCTCCTGGGCGGCGTCCAGGATCGCCGAGACCGGCTGCTTGATGCCCAGGTTGACCACGTTGTAGCCGTTGTTGGACAGGATGATGTCGACCAGGTTCTTGCCGATGTCGTGGACGTCGCCCTTGACGGTGGCCAGCACGATGGTGCCCTTGCCCTCGTCGTCGGACTTCTCCATGTGCGGCTCCAGGTGGGCCACCGCGGTCTTCATCACCTCGGCGGACTGCAGCACGAACGGCAGCTGCATCTGGCCGGAGCCGAACAGCTCGCCGACCACCTTCATGCCGGCCAGCAGCGTGCTGTTGACGATCTCCAGCGCCGGACGCTCCGTCAGCGCCTCGTCCAGGTCGGTCTCCAGGCCGTTGCGCTCGCCGTCGATGATCCGGCGCTGGAGGCGCTCCTCCAGCGGCAGCGCCGCCAGCTCCTCCGCCTTGGACGCCTTCATCGAGGTCGAGGAGACGCCCTCGAAGAGCTGGAGCAGCTTCTGCAGCGGGTCGTAGCCCTCGCTGCGGCGGTCGTAGACCAGGTCGAGGGCGACCTCGCGCTGGTCCTCGGGGATCCGGGCCATCGGCAGGATCTTGGAGGCGTGCACGATCGCGGAGTCCAGGCCCGCCTCGACGCACTCGTTCAGGAAGACCGAGTTGATCACCATGCGGGCGGCCGGGCTCAGCCCGAAGGAGATGTTGGACAGGCCCAGGGTGGTCTGCACGTCCGGGTGGCGGCGCTTGAGCTCACGGATCGCCTCGATGGTCTCGACGCCGTCCCGGCGGGACTCCTCCTGGCCGGTGCCCAGGGTGAAGGCCAGGCAGTCGACCAGGATCGAGCCCTCGTCGATGCCGTACTCGGTGGTGAGCTGGGCGATCAGCCGCTCGGCGATGGCGACCTTGGTCTCGGCGGTGCGGGCCTGGCCCTCCTCGTCGATGGTGAGGGCGATCAGGCCCGCACCGTGCTCGCGGGCCAGCGAGGCGATCCGCCCGAACCGGGTGTCCGGGCCGTCGCCGTCCTCGTAGTTGACCGAGTTGAGCAGGGCGCGGCCGCCGAGCGCCTCCAGGCCCGCGCGCAGCACGTCCGGCTCGGTGGAGTCCAGCACGATCGGCAGGGTGGAGGCGGTGGCCAGCCGGCCGGCGATCTCCTTCATGTCGGCGACGCCGTCGCGGCCGACGTAGTCCACGCAGAGGTCCAGCAGGTGGGAGCCGTCGCGGATCTGGTCGCGGGCGATCTCCACACAGGCCTGCCAGTCGCCGGCCAGCATCGACTCGCGGAACTTCTTCGAGCCGTTGGCGTTGGTCCGCTCGCCGATCGCCAGGTACGAGGTGTCCTGGCGGAACGGCACCGCCTGGTACAGCGAGGCCGCCGAGGGCTCCGGGCGCGGGTCGCGCGAGGCGATCGGACGGCCCTGGACCCGCTCGACCACCTGGCGCAGGTGCTCGGGCGTGGTGCCGCAGCAGCCGCCGACCAGCGAGAGGCCGTACTCGCGGGTGAAGACGTCGTGCGCCTCGGCCAGCTCGGCCGGGGACAGCGGGTAGTGGGCGCCGTCCTTGCCCAGCACCGGCAGGCCCGCGTTCGGCATGCAGGAGAGGCCGATCTTCGCGTTCTTGGCCAGGTAGCGCAGGTGCTCGCTCATCTCGGCCGGGCCGGTGGCGCAGTTCAGGCCGATGTAGTCCACGCCGAGCGGCTCCAGCGCGGTCAGCGCGGCGCCGATCTCCGATCCCAGCAGCATGGTGCCGGTGGTCTCCACGGTCACCTGGACCAGCACCGGCAGATCGAGGCCGGCCTCGGCGAGCGCCCGCTTGGAGCCGAGGATGGCGGCCTTGGTCTGGAGCAGGTCCTGGCTGGTCTCCACCAGCAGCGCGTCGGCACCGCCGGCGATCAGGCCGGCCGCGTTCAGCTGGAAACCGTCCCGCAGCGTCTCGTACGGGGCGTGGCCGAGCGTCGGCAGCTTGGTGCCGGGGCCGATCGAGCCGAGCACCCAGCGGACCCGGCCGTCGGTGTGCGCGTCGGCGGCCTCACGGGCGATCCTGGCGCCGGACTCGGACAGCTCGAAGATCCGGTCGGGGATGTCGTACTCGCCGAGCGCCGAGAAGTTGGCGCCGAAGGTGTTGGTCTCCACGCAGTCCACGCCGACCGCGAAGTACGCGTCGTGGACCGAGCGCACGATGTCGGGGCGGGTGACGTTCAGGACTTCGTTGCAGCCTTCCAGGTTCTGGAAGTCCTCCAGGCTCGGGTCCTGCGCCTGGAGCATGGTGCCCATCGCTCCGTCGGCTACCACCACCCGGGTGGCGAGCGCCTCGCGCAGCGCGTTCGCGCGGCTCTGCTGAGTGATGGACGGGTCGGCTGCAGTGGCCATGGGGCTTCTCCCTGGGTGCGACGGCTGTCGGCTTTGCGGCCCCGCTGACTCGGGGACGCACGTGGCCAGGGTATCCGGCCCACGGCGCGAGCCGGTGGGCATTCCGTATCCTGAGCGCTCTGCCGCAAGGGGGGAGCAACTGCATGGCCAAGTTCCGGACAGGCATTCGGCGGGCGGGAACAATCCTGGGGGTACCGTTCCGGGCCCTCCGGACCAGGTGGCGCGGCTGGTCGCGGTGGCGCAGATCACTCGCGGTGGTGCTGGTCGCGCTGACCGTACCGGTGGCGTCGATCGGCGCGGGGGCGCTGGCCCTGCGGCTGCAGTACACCGGGGACGCCTCCCCCGAGGCCCGCACCCGGGGCCGGGACGCGGTCTGGCTGGGGCACGCCTGGGTGGACGGCCGCAAGACCGAGGAGGACATCACCGCACTCGCCGCCCGGCTCGCCGGCACCGGCATCCGCGACCTGTACGTCCACACCGGCCCGCTGGAGCACGACGGCACGCTGCCGCCGTCCGTCCACCCGAGGGCCCGCTGGTTCACCGACGCCGTGCACCGGGCGATGCCGCGGATCCGGCTGCAGAGCTGGCTCGGCGACGAGGTCAAGCCCGAGAAGGACGCCCTGGACCTGGAGGACGCCGCCACCCGGGACCGGGTCACCGCCTCCGCCCGCCAGGTGCTCGACCTCGGCTTCGACGGGGTGCACTTCGACATGGAGCCGATCCGCCCCGGCTCGGCCGGCTGGCTCTCGCTGCTCGACCAGGTCGGCGAGGTGACCTCCGGGCGCGGCGCGCAGCTGTCGGTCGCCGCCCCGCAGATCGACCCGGTACCCGGGCTGCACACCGCCGGGATCCTGCTCACCGACCACGGCAAGTGGTGGGACCGGGCCTACTTCGCCGAGACCGCCCGCCGGGTCGACCAGAT
This sequence comes from Kitasatospora sp. NPDC087315, assembly GCF_044744345.1. Lineage (NCBI taxonomy): Bacteria > Bacillati > Actinomycetota > Actinomycetes > Kitasatosporales > Streptomycetaceae > Kitasatospora > Kitasatospora sp. NPDC087315. The sequence goes on from NZ_JBIUYD010000006.1 coordinate 281,135, forward strand.
CGCGGTGATGACCTACGACTCCAGCATGCCGACCGAGCCCCTGTTCGGCGGCTACGTCGCCCTGCAGACCGAGCTCGCGCTGGAGGCCACCCCGGAGGACGTGGACCTGCTGATGGGCCTGCCGTTCTTCTGGGAGGACAAGTGGGGCCACTGGGGCAAGGCCGAGACGGTCGACGCCGCCGTGCGCGGCGTCCGGCTCGGCCTCGGCCGGCAGGACCTGCGGCGGCAGAACTTCGGCGTCGCGCTGTACGTGGACTTCGCCGCCACCCCGGAGCACTGGGACTCCTACCGGCGCGGCTGGGTGCGCTGAACCGCGCCCGCCCCGGCCGGCGGTGGATCGTGGCGCCCCCGACCGGGAGGTGGCGCCACCAGGGCGGGATGTGACGATGCGTCATGATTCGGCTACGATCCGTGCCTGACGGGTCGAGGCGGACCGCGCCCGGCCGTCGGACCCCCGGAGAACCGCCGTGCAGCGCCACCGCCCGCCGGCCGCCCTGGCCGCCGCCCCGCTCCTCGCCCTCTGTGTCGCCGTGCCCGCCCACGCGGCCGACGGGTACACCGTCGACACCCCGCCCCGGTACGCCGCACTGGGCGACTCCTACGCCGCCGGGGTCGCGGCCGGCCCCTACGAACAGGACAGCGGCGACTGCCACCGCAGCGCCCGCGCCTACCCCGCGCTCTGGGCCGCCGACCACGGTGCCACCGACGTCCTGGCCGCCGCGTGCGCCGGGGCCACCACGGCGGACGTCCAGCGCGACCAGCTGCCGAAGGTCGGGGCCGACACCACCGTGGTGACCCTCACCGTCGGCGGCAACGACCTCGGTTTCGCCGACGCCGCCGGGAGCTGCCTGCAGCCGCTCACCACCGACGGCCGCTGCGACAAGGCGCTGGACGAGTCCGAGCGCCGGCTGCGCGAGGAGCTGCCCGACCGGCTCTCCGCCCTCTACGACGGCGTCCGGGCCGCCGCCCCGGCCGCCCGGGTGGTGGTCACCGGCTACCCGCACCTGCTGCGGACCGGCACCACCTGCCTGATCGGCACCGACGCCCGCCGGCAGCGGTTCAACGCGCTCACCGACGGGCTCGACGAGCTGATCAACCGTCAGGCCGAAGCCCGGGGCTTCGCCTTCGCGGACGTCCGGGCACCGTTCGAGGGCCACGGCGTCTGCGCGGGCGCGGGGCGGGAGTGGATCACCGGAATCGTGCTGACCAGGCTCTGGGAGTCCTTCCACCCCACCTCCGAGGGACAGTCCCTCGGATATCTCCCGGCCGTCACGGCCGCCACCGGGCCCCGGTAGACACGGCGGCCGGCGGCTGCCGTCGGCGCCCTGCGGATATCCGCTGGATCATGGCGCCCCGCTCCCCCAGACTGTCCCGGTGCCCGGCCGTGCCGCGCATCAAAGCCCGTAGGCTGGGCAGGTAGGGACCATGGAGCGAGGCGTTCCATCGGTGACGAGAGGTTCGACAGTCGGCAGCCGGCCCGTCGGCGCCCCGGCAGGCCAGCCGGGGCGGTGCACGGCCGTCCGCCGACCGGAGGGAGACACTGGGTGATCGAGCTGGAAGATGTTCCCGAGTTGATCGACCCGGTGATGGTCTGCGCCTTCGAGGGCTGGAACGACGCGGGCGACGCCGCCTCCGCGGCTCTGGCACATCTGGACGAGACCTGGGGCGGCAAGGTGTTCGCCGCCCTGGACGCGGAGGACTACTACGACTTCCAGGTCAACCGGCCGACGGTCTGGCTGGACGGCGGCATCCGCCGGATCACCTGGCCCACCACCCGGCTCTCGGTGATCCGGGTGACGGAGCCCAAGACCCGGGACATCGTCCTGGTGCGCGGTATCGAGCCCAGCATGCGCTGGCGCTCGTTCTGCAACGAGCTGCTCGGCTTCGCGCACGAGCTGGGCGCCGAGCTGGTGGTGATCCTGGGCGCGCTGCTCGGCGACACCCCGCACAGCCGCCCGGTGCCGGTCAGCGGGGTGACCTCCGACCCGGAGCTGGCCCGCCGGCTGGACCTGGAGGAGAGCCGCTACGAGGGGCCCACCGGGATCGTCGGGGTGCTGCAGGAGGCCTGCGCGCACGCCGGTGTGCCGGCCGTCACGCTCTGGGCGGCGGTGCCGCACTACGTCGCGCAGCCGCCGAACCCCAAGGCGACCCTGGCGCTGATCAACAAGCTGGAGGACCTGCTGGACCTGCGCATCCCGCCGGGCGAGCTCGGCGAGGACGCCCGGGCCTGGCAGCTCGGCGTGGACCAGCTCGCCGCCGAGGACAGCGAGGTGGCCGAGTACGTCCAGCAGCTGGAGGAGGCGCAGGACACCGCCGAGCTGCCGGAGGCCTCGGGCGACGCGATCGCCCGGGAGTTCGAGCGCTATCTGCGCCGCCGGGAGAACGTCGGCCCGACGGGCGAGAAGCCCATCGCCGGGCACGCGACCACGGCGGAACGGCCGAACGACCCCGAGGCGCCGGGCGCGCGGGAGAGCCAGGACGGCGGCGAGGACGACTGACGCGTCCGCCCGGGTGGACGGGTGGACGGGCTTACGGCATGCCGAAGGGGCGTCAGGACCAGTGGTCCTGACGCCCCTTCGACCGTCGCGGCCGGGCCGCGCCTACGGCTTGTCCGGCACGCCTCAGAGCGCGACGCCGAGCAGGGCGTCCACGGTGCGCGAGACCAGGCCGGGCGCGCCGATGTCCGTCCCGCCCTCGGCGTCCTGGAGGGCGGCCCAGCGGTCGACGGCGGCCAGCGCGGCGGGCGCGTCCAGGTCGTGCGCGAGCGCCTCGCGGACCGCGGCGAGCAGCGCCTCCGCCGGCGGACCGTCCGGGCGGGAGACCGCCGCGCGCCAGCGGGCCAGGCGCTCCACGGCCTCGTCCAGGGTGCCCTTCGTCCACTCCCAGTCCTCGCGGTAGTGGTGCGAGAGCAGGGCGAGGCGGATCGCCGCCGGGTCGACGCCCTCACGGCGCAGCGCCGAGACGAAGACCAGGTTGCCGCGGGACTTGGACATCTTGTGCCCGTCCAGGCCGACCATGCCGGCGTGCACGTACGCCTTGGCGTACGGGTGGTGGCCGGTGGCGACCTGGGCGTGGGCGGCGCCCATCTCGTGGTGCGGGAAGGAGAGGTCGCTGCCGCCGCCCTGGATGTCGAAGGACATGCCGAGGTAGCGCAGGGCGATGGCGACGCACTCGATGTGCCAGCCGGGGCGGCCGTGGCCGAGCTCGGTGTCCCAGGCGGGCTCGCCCGGGCGGGCGGAGAGCCAGAGCAGGGCGTCGAGCGGGTTGCGCTTGCCCGGGCGGTCCGGGTCGCCGCCGCGTTCGGCGAAGACCGGCCGCATGGCCTCGGGGGTGAGGCCGGAGACCTCGCCGAAGTGCGGGTCGGACTCGACCGAGAAGTAGATGTCGCCGTCCACCTCGTAGGCGGCTCCGCTCGCCAGCAGCTTCTGGACCAGCGGGACGATCCACGGGATCGACTCCACGGCGCCGATGTAGTGGGCCGGCGGGAGCAGCCGCAGGGCGGTCATGTCCTCGCGGAACAGGGCCGTCTCGCGCTCGGCGAGCTCCGTCCAGTCCTGGCCGGTGGCGACGGCGCGCTCCAGCAGCGGGTCGTCCACGTCGGTGACGTTCTGCACGTACAGGACGTCGTGGCCGGCGTCCTTCCACACTCGCTGCGCCAGGTCGAAGGCGTTGTAGGTGGCGGCGTGGCCCATGTGGGTCGCGTCGTAGGGCGTGATGCCGCAGACGTAGATCCGGGCGGTGCCGTCCTGCGGCACGACCTCCCGGATACAGCCCGCTGCGGTGTCGTGGATACGAAGGGGGAGCCCCTGACCAGGCAGGGCGGGAACCTCGGAGGCGGGCCAGGCATGCATGGAACTGACTTTAACCTCGCGAACATTTGAAAGCCTAACCAGTACGCAAGATCGACTGGATTCGCTTCCAGGCGTTGCCTGAGCGCTTCCCGACTGATACGGACCGGCTCTTGACCCGGTCCGAACGGGGCCGTACACCCCGGCGGTGAGCGCCCGGCCGACCCTGCCGCCGACCGGGCGCCCGGCTCCTCGGGGAAGGCGGCCGGAGCCGCTACAGCCGCTTCCAGAGGGCCGGCACGTTCGGCGGCTCCCAGCCGGTGACGGCGGTGTGCCCCTGGAGGCACTGGTAGGAGACGCCGGAGTAGGTGACGCGGTCGCCCGCGTTGTAGAGCGTGCCCACGGTCCAGCTGCCGCCGGGCGGGGTGGTCGGGGGCGTGGTGGGCGTGGTGCTGGGGCCCGGGCTGGTCGGCGGGGTGGTGGGTGTCTGCGGGACGTTCAGGACGAAGTCGTAGGTGCCCTCCTTCGCCGAGCCGACCTGGCGGACGTTCATCAGCAGCCGCGCGTCGTAGATGGTGTCGGTGCTGTTGCGCGGCTCACCCGGGAAGTAGAGCTGGGTGGTGAGCACCGGGCGGCCGGGCGCCTGGAGCTTCACGTGGATGTGCCGGGTGCGGCCCGGGTAGAGGCCGGGGACGATGGTGGTGAGGCTGAACGCGCCCTGGGCGTCGGTGAACTGGTGGCCGCGGAAGGTGAACCCGACGTTGTCGTAGGCGCCGTTGACGTCGGCCTGCCAGAAGTCGAGCAGGACGCCCGCGATCGGCAGGCAGGCCCGGCCGAAGACGTAGCCGCTGACGGTCAGCCGGGTGCCGGGGGTGCTGTTGGTGATCAGCGAGGTCCGCAGCGGGGAGTTGGGCTTGAAGTAGGGGCCCTCGGTCTGCTCGATGGTGGGATCGTCGCCGTCGTGGCAGGCGGGGGTGAGGCCGGGCGCCTCGCCGGTGCCGGCCCGGTCGCGGGCCAGCGCGGCCCCGCCGCCGACCAGTAGCGGGGCGGTGCCGAGCACCGCGGCGGCCCTGAGGACCGTCTTGCGGCTGATCCGGCGGTCGATCAGGCCCTCCGGCCCGGGGGTGGGCTCTTCGGATGCGGGCATGCGCCGACTCCTTCGTGGGGGTGGGACTGGAGATGGGTGGGCGGTCCTTGCCATGGTGGGGGCATGACAAGGACCGGGCCGGCGGTCGCCCGGACGGACCGGGCCGGCCACCGGCGGCCAGCAGTCAACCTACGGGGCGTCCGGGGCCGCGGCGATGGACGCGATCCGGGGATCGTGGTGATTTCCTCCGACCCGGGCCCGGAACTCCCCCGGCGTCATCCCGGTCTCCCGGCGGAAGAAACGGCAGAAGTAGGCCGGATCACCGAAGCCGGCCTCCCGAGCGACCTGACGAATCGTCAAATCTGTGCAGGCCAGCAGCCGTTTGGCCTCCAGGGTCTGCTGCTGGCGGATCAGCCGGCCCGGCGTCCGGCCGGTGACCTGCTTGACCAGAGTCTGCAGATGGCCGGGCGAGACGCCCAACTCCTGCGCACAGGAGGCCACCGAGCGCTGCTCCCCGCCCGGCAGACCGATCAACCGGGTGAAGGCGGAGGCCAGTTCGGCCGACCGGCCGGGCGCCGCACCGCCCTCGCCGGGGACCGCGGCCCGCAGCGCGCGGACGATCAGGATGTGCAGGCTCGCCCGCAGCACACCCGCGTAACCGGGCGCCCTGGTCCGGTACTCGTGCTCCATGTCGGCCAGCAGCGCGCCGATGGCGCCGGCCTGTTCACCGAGCCGCAGACCGGGCCGGGCGGCCAGGGTGCGCAGCGCGGTGAGGTCCTTCGGCTGCGAGAACAGGAAGTCCTCGTTGAACAGCACGACCTGTCCGGTGAGACCGTCCGCGTCCGCCCAGTAGTGCACCTGGCCGGGCGCGATCACGCACAACTGGGGCGGCCGCAGCGGCCGGTGGACCAGGTCGAGCACGTGGGCACCGCGGCCTCCGGTGACGAGGACGATCTCGTAGAAGGAATGCCGGTGGGGGAAGCCCGCGCGGGAGAGCGGGCCGATGGTGTCGAAGCTGCCGATCGCGAAGGGCAGCAGGTGCGGCAGCGGGACCTGGAGACGGTGCATCGGCAGGTCCAGCGTGCGGGTGTCGCTCATCGGCCGGTCCGGTGGGGCGCGGTCGGCGGGTTGGGGGTGGTCCGTCGCTCGTCCATCGGAGCAGTCTGCGGCCGCTCGCGCCACCGGTCCAGACCACTGGGGTGCCGTCCGGCCGGTCGTGCGCCCGGCGGCACCGGCCTGGCCGGGCCCGGGAGATCATGCGCCCGGCGGGACGGGCCGGACCGGGCCCGGGGCACGGGCGGTCAGATCGGCGGCCAGGGGATGGACGGCCACTCCTCGGACGGCAGCGGGTGCCGGCCGGTGCGACGGAGTTCGGCCACCCGGGCGCGGGCGGCGGCGAGTTCGGCCGCGGTCAGGTGCGGGGCGAGCCGCTCGCCGAGGGCACCGTCCAGCTGCTCGGCGAGCCCGGCCAGCACCTCCAGCGCCTCGTCGGGCAGCGGCTGCCCGGCCCAGCCCCAGAGCAGGGTACGCAGCTTGCCCTCGGTGTTGAAGGTGACGCCGTGGTCGATGCCGTAGATCCGGCCGTCGGCGGCGGCGATCAGATGACCGCCCTTGCGGTCGGCGTTGTTGAGGACGGCGTCCAGCACCGCCATCCGGCGCAGCCGCCGGTCGTCGGGGTGGACCAGCAGCGCGGTCCGGCCGTCGCCGACCTCCGCGCGGACGATCGGCAGCCAGCCGGCCTCCGGGCCCCGCGGATCCTGGAGGGCGAGCAGCGGATCGGCGCCCGGGTCCGGCTCGACCCAGAGCTGCACCATGCCCGTCCCGTACGGGCCCTCGCGCAGCACCGTGGGCGGTATCAGCGCCCAGCCGGTGGCGGCGGCGAGCTCGTACGCGGCGACCTCGCGGCCGGCCAGCGTGCCGTCCGGGAAGTCCCAGAGCGGGCGTTCACCGGCGACCGGCTTGTAGACGGCCTGCGCGGTCAGCGAGTCCAGCGTGACGCTGCAGTAGAGCGCCGCGTTGGAGGCGTCGGTGAGCCTGCCGTGGACGGTCAGCTCGCCCTCGCGCAGCAGCAGCAGAGCGGTGGGCACGTCGGCGGCCAGGGCCGCGGCGGCGGCCGGGTCGGCCTCGGGCGGGGTCTCGGTGTTCAGCGCCGGTAACCGTTCGCGCGCGGGCACAGATGGCCCTCCGGGTCGAGCGGCAGGTTGCAGAACGGGCAGGGCTTGCGGCCGGCCGCGACCAGGTCCAGCGCCCGCTTGGCGAACACCCGGGCCATCGCGCCGGAGAGCCGCACCCGCAGCATGTCGGGGCCTTTCTCGTCGTCCTCGAAGACCGCCTCGGCGGCGTCCCCGCCGTCCTCCTCCTCGTCCTCGATCACCGCCTGCGCCTCGACCACCAGGCAGCCGTCGATGCTGTCCCAGGCCAGGGCCATGGTGCCGACCCGGAACTCCTGCTCCAGCGGCAGGTCGAGCGGCGCGGTGTCGAGCAGGTCCTGCGGGGCGGCGGCCGGGATGGCGGCGTCGCCGCCGCTGCGCCGCAGGGCCTCGTCGAGGACCTCCTCGATCCGCTCCGCGAGCGCGGCGACCTGGGTCTTCTCCAGCAGCACGCTGGTGATCCGCCCCCGGGCGCTGGCCTGCAGGTAGAACGCCCGGGCGCCGGGCTGGCCGACGGTGCCGGCCACGAACCGTTCGGGCTGGTCGTAGAAGAAGACCTGACGGGGCACGCTCTCGCTCCGGATCGTGTCGATCGAGTCGATCGTATGGATCGTTATGACGTCATGGGTTGGGCTGTGGCGGGGCTCGCTAGTCACCCTACGACCTCCCGGCCGGGGCCGGGGAGCCGAGTCGGTGACCGGCGGGTGGCCGGGCGGTGGCGGCCGGGTCGCCGCGGGCGGACCCGGCCACGGCGACCCGGCCGCGGGACCGGCCTCAGGCGGTGCCGGTGGCGCCGCCGACCACCGCGTCCCCGGCCGGAGCGCCCTGGCCGCCGCCCGTTCCGGGGGCGAGCGAGGAGAGGTCGCCGGTGTCGCCCATTCTCAGCACGAAGGGCCGCTGCGGGGTGTAGCGGATCGCGGTGACCGAGCAGGGCTCGACGCTGATCCGCTGGAAGTGGTCGAGGTGCAGGCCGAGGGCGTCGGCCACCACGGCCTTGATCACGTCGCCGTGCGAGCAGGCGATCCAGACCGCGTCCCCGCCGTGGTCGGCGGCGATCTTCTCGTTCCACTCGCGGACGGCGCTCACCGTACGGTGGCTCAGCTCACGCAGCGACTCCCCGCCGGGGAAGGCGGCCGCGGCAGCGTGGTCCTGGACGGTGCGCCAGAGCGGCTCCCCGGCCAGCTCGGCGAGCGGGCGGCCGGTCCACTCCCCGTAGTGGCACTCGCCGAGGCGGTCGTCCTCGGTGGGCGCGCCCAGCTCGGGCCGGGCGGCGAGCAGCGGCTCCAGGGTCTGCCGGCAGCGGTCCAGCGGGCTGCTGACCGCCCGGGCCAGCGGGATGCCGGCGAGCCGGCCGGCCAGCGCGGCGGCCTGGGCGCGCCCGGTGTCGTCGAGGTCCACCCCGGGCGTCCAACCGGCCAGGATTCCGGCGGTGTTCGCGGTGGAGCGGCCGTGGCGGACGAGCAGCAGGGTGGGCATGGGGCCTAGCGTACGACCTCCCGGCCGGGATCCGCTCCGGGCCCGGACCGGTACGACGGGCGGGGACGGCCGGGGCCGGACCGGTACGACGGCCGGGGCGAGGTGGCCCCACGACGGCCGTGCAGGGGTCAGAATGTCCCGCATGATCGTCCACTGCGCCATCTACCGCGACGGCCTCCGGATCGAGGCGCCCGCCGACCACACCGGCGCCCTGGCCGCCGCGCGGGCGGCCGGCCGGGGCAGCTTCGTCTGGATAGGCCTGTTCGAGCCGACCGCCGAGGAACTCGACCAGGTCAGCAAGGAGTTCTCGCTGCACCCGCTGGCCGTCGAGGACGCCGTCAGCGCGCACCAGCGCCCCAAGATCGAGGCCTACCAGGGCTCGCTGTTCGTGGCGCTCAAGACGCTCGGCTACCACCCCGGCGGGCACGCGGTGACCAGCGGCGAGGTGATGGTCTTCGTCGGCGAGGACTTCGTGATGACGGTCCGCCACGGCACCGACAGCCCGCTCAGCGGCCTGCGGGCCCGTCTGGAGGAGCAGCCTGAGCTGCTGCGGTACGGCCCGAGCGCGGTGCTGCACTCGGTCTGCGACACGGTGGTGGACGGGTACGCCGACGTCGCCACCGGGCTCCAGGCCGACCTGGACGAGCTGGAGGCCGACGTCTTCGCCCCCGGCCGGGTCGGCCGCGACAACGCCGGGCGGATCTACGGCTACAAGCGCCAGCTGATGACGGTCCGCCGGGCCACCGGCCCGCTGCTGGAGCCGATGCTGCGGCTGGAACGCGGCGGGGTGCCGTTCATCACCCCCCGGGCGCTGCCGTACCTGCGGGACGTCGCCGACCACCTGGCCCGGGCCAACGACCAGGTGGACGGCATGGACCGGCTGCTGTCGGACATCCTGAGCGCCAACCTGGCGCAGGTCAGCGTGCAGCAGAACAACGACATGCGGAAGATCTCGGCCTGGGCGGCGCTGGCCGCCGTGCCGACCATGATCGCGGGTGTGTACGGGATGAACTTCGCCGACATGCCCGAGCTGCGCCAGCCCTGGGGGTACCCGGCGGCGCTGTCGCTGATGGTGGCGGTCTGCGTGGTGCTGCACCGGGTGTTCAAGCGGCACGACTGGCTGTAGCGCGCGGCCGGCCGGGCCCGCCCCGAGTCCCCGGGGCGGGCCCCGGCCGGCGCCGGGGCGGTCGGGCTCAGGCCAGCCCGGCGCGCTCCAGGGCCGCGACGCCGGTGCGCAGCGCCGTGATCCGCTCGTCCAGGCCGAACCCGGACGGGGCCAGGGTGAGCGTGGTGACGCCCGCGTCGGCGTAGGCCTGCATCCGGTCCGCGATCCGGGCGGTGTCGCCGATCAGCGAGGTGGCGTCGATCAGGTCGTGCGGGACGGCCGCGGCGGCGCCCGCGTAGTCCTTGGCGAGGTACCTCTGCTGGATCTCGTCCGCCGCCTGCTCGTAGCCCATCCGCCGGGCGAGCTGGTTGTAGAAGTTCTTCTCCTTGCTGCCCATGCCGCCGATGTAGAGCGCGGCGTACGAACGCTGGGCGTCGACGCCCGCGGCGACGTCCTCGCCGACCGCGATGGTGACGGTCGGGCAGAGGTCGAAGCCGTCCAGGCTCTGACCGGTCCTGGCGCGGCCGGCCCGCAGCGGGTCGACGGAGAGCGCGGCGTGCTCGGGCGAGAAGAAGATGCCGAGCCAGCCGTCGGCGATCTCGCCGGTCTGCTCCAGGTTCTTCGGGCCGATCGCGGCGATGTACAGCGGGATGTGCTCGCGCACCGGGTGCACGGTGAGCTTGATCGGCTTGCCGGGCCCGCCGGGCAGCGGCAGCGTCCAGTGGGCGCCCTCGTGGACCAGGCGCTCACGGGACATCGCCTTGCGGATGATCTCGACGTACTCGCGGGTGCGGGCCAGCGGCTTGTCGAACTTCACGCCGTACCAGCCCTCGGAGACCTGCGGCCCGGAGACGCCCAGGCCGAGCCGGAACCGGCCGCCGGAGAGGGTGTCCAGGGTGGCCGCCGTCATCGCGGTCATCGCCGGGGTGCGGGCCGGGATCTGGAAGATGGCCGAGCCGACGTCGATCCGTTCGGTCCTGGCCGCGACGAACGACAGCACGGTGGCGGCGTCCGAGCCGTACGCCTCGGCCGCCCAGCAGACCGAGTAGCCCAGCCGGTCGGCCTCTTCGGCGACCGCGATGTTGTCGGCGTCCATGCCGAGTCCCCAGTAGCCGAGGTTGATGCCCAGTCGCATGTGCCATGCCTTCCAGTCGGGTTGTCCGCGAGGGTAGCCGTGCGCCCGGCGGTCATGCTACTGGCCGGTAGTCGTGGGCCTGGTCACATTCGGGCGAGCCGGGCGAGTAGTGATCGTTCTGCGGGTCGGCCCATCTGTCCGGGCACCGGCCGCTACGCTCAGCCGACGTGGAGAAGCCTCTCCCCACCTGCACGTTTACCGGCCAGTGGAGGGCCCGTCCGATGGAAAAGCGTCACCTCGGCCGTACCGGGCTGCAGGTCTCCCGGCTCGGCCTCGGCACCATGGCCTGGGGCCGCGACACCGACGAGCACGAGGCCGCCGAGCAGCTCAAGGAGTTCGTGGACGCCGGCGGCAACCTGGTCGACACCGCCGATGTGTACGCCGACGGGGGCGCCGAGTACCTGCTCTCCCGGCTCACCGAGAACCTGATCCCCCGCTCCGAGCTGATCATCGCCACCAAGGCGGGCAGCGTCCCGGAGTCCGGCCGCCGCTTCGACGGCTCCCGCGGCCACCTGCTCACCGCCCTGGACGCCTCGCTCCGCCGCCTCGGCACCGACTACGTGGACCTCCTCCAGGTGCACGCCTTCGACCCGGCGACGCCGATGGAGGAGACGCTCAGCGCCCTCGACATCGCCGTGGCCTCCGGGCGCGCCCGGTACGTCGGCGTCTGCGACTACAGCGGCTGGCAGCTCGCCAAGGCCGCCACCTGGCAGCACGCCCACCACGGCCGCACGCCGCTGGCCGGGGCGCAGCTGGAGTACTCGCTGCTCCAGCGGGGCATCGAGCGCGAGGCACTGCCCGCGGCCCGGGACGCGGGCGTGGGCGTGCTCGCCTCCTCGCCGCTCGGGCGGGGCGTGCTCACCGGCAAGTACCGGCACGGCGTGCCGCAGGACTCGCGCGGCGCCTCGCCGTACCTGTCCGGCTTCGTCCAGCCGTACCTCGGGGAGCGCTCGCGGCGGATCGTGGACGCCGTCGCCACCGCCGCCGACGGGCTGGCCAGCAGCCCGCTCGCGGTGGCCCTGGCCTGGGTCCGGGACCGGCCCGGGGTGGCCAGCGCGCTGGTCGGCGCCCGGACGGTGGCGCAACTGCAGGCGGCACTGTCGGTGGAGGCGCTTACGCTTCCGGGTGAGATCCGTGGTGCGCTCGACGACATCTCGTCGCCGGTGCACCGGTACCCGGACCAGGGGTGGACCGAGCTGTAGAACGGCCCGGGTGCGGTCCGCCTGTTCCCGGCCGCTCACCGACCAACTGAATCGACCGATCGACCGACCTGACCGACCGGGCCGCCGCGCGCGGCACGGCCGGCCCGACCACGCCGGCCGCGCCTGCGGCGGAGGCCCGGCGCCAGCAGTGGAGTGACCTTTCTTGGAGCGAACGATGAGTGACACGGAGAACGGCGCTCAGGAGGAGACCTCGGCGGGCGTGGACGGCGGCGACCAGGCGGGCGCGGACCGCGGCGACAAGGCGGCCGCCGTCGCGGCGGTGGCGGCGGCGATCCGGGCGATCGGGGCGACCGGGAAGCAGCAGATCGGCCCGGCGTCCGGAATCCCGGCACCGCAGGCCCCGGCACCGCAGGCCTCCTCCTCGCAGGCCCCGTCCTCGCCGAGCGCGGCGCCGCAGAGCACGGCGGCCCAGGGCACGGCGGCCCAGGGCCCGTCGTCCCCGACTCCGGTGGCGGCGGCCCCGGCCCCGGCCGGTGGAACCGCGCCGGCGGAGGCGGCCGGGCCGACGCCGCCCCGGGCGCACGCCGTGACGGACGAGCAGCGGGCACAGGCCCTGCGGGCCACCGCCGAGGTGCTGACCGCGGGCGGCGCACCCGCCGATCTCGCGTCCGCCGCCGTGGCCGAGTTCGGCGACGGCGCCGCCGAACAGCTGCGTGCCGATCCGTGGGCGGTGCTGTCCCTGCCCGGTGTCCGCCCCGAGCACGCGGACGGCTTCGCCCGCGGCCTGCTCGGCCCCGCCGCCGGCCCTGGCGACCCCCGCCGGGCCCAGGCGCTGGTGCCCTGGCTGCTGGAGCAGTCGGCGCTGCGCGGCCACTCCGCCGTGGAGATCGGCGAGGTCGCGGCCGGGCTCGACCGGCTCGGTCTGCCGGACTCCGCCACCGCGCTGCAGTCGGCGGTGGTGGACGGCCGGGCGATGGCCTTCCAGGAGGAGCTGACCGGGCCCGAGGCGCAGGCCGCCGTCGGCGGCGACGAGGACGACGAACCGCCGACCCGGACGCTGCTCACCCTGGAGCGGCTGGCGCTGGCGGAGGAGAGCCTGGCGGACGGGCTGGTCCGGCTGATGTCCACCTTCGCCCCCGGGGAGGACGTCGACGTCGAGGCGGAGGCGGGCGAGGCGGAGGCGGAGGCGGGCGAGGCAGCGGAGGCCCACGAGGTGGCGGAGGACGCGCCCGAGGAGGGCGCGCCGGAGCCCGTCGCCCCCGGCCCGGCCGCCTGGGAGGCGGCCGCCGAGGCGGCGCCCTCGTCCTCCGCGACCGCCCTGATCCGCGCGGCGGCCGAAAGCGCCCTGGTCACCCACACCGGCGGCGAGGCCGCCCGGGCCGAACCCGCCGCCCTGCTGAACGCCGCCACCGGCCTCGGGCTGCGCGCCTGGGCCGCCACCTGGACCGACCAGGGCCGGGACAGCTTCGCCGCGCTCGTCACCGCGACGGGCGGCACGGCCGACGGCGCGGCCGACCACCCGCCGGTGCCGGTCGCCACCCTGGCCGAGCTGCTCTCCGGGGTGTCCGGCCCCGGCCGCTCCTCGGACGGCGCGCTCGCCCTGGACGTACTCGTCGTCCTGGACGCGCCGCTGCTGGACGTCGAGCTGGCCGCCACCCTGCTGGAGTCGCTGGCCGACGGCACCCGTCTGGTCCTCAGCGGTGACCCGGGTCAGCTCTGGTCGGCCGGCCCGGGCCGCTTCTTCGCCGATCTGCTGGCCGCCCGGGTCTGCCCCTCGACGGCCTCCCGCACCCCGGACTTCGGCCCGATCGGCGAGCTGGTCTCCGGCGTCGGCATCGGTGAACTCCAGCCGGTGGAGGCGCCCGACAAGGAGGTGGTCATCCTGACCGCCAAGGACGGCGGCGAGGCCGTCCATCGCGCCGTCCAGCTGCTCACCGACTCCATTCCGCGCGCGCTCGGCATCCCCGCCGAGCAGGTGGTGCTGCTCACCCCCGGCCACGGCGGCACCGCCGGCACCCGGGCGCTCAACGCCGCCGCGAAGGCCCGGCTCAACCCCGGCCCCGGCCGCTTCGGAGGCTTCGACCCGGGCGACCGGGTGGTCGACTCCCCCGCCCCCGGCATCACCCGCCCGGCCCGGGTGCTCGACGGCGACGCCGCCGGCCTGCACCTGGAGTACGCCGACGGCGCCCGGCGCACCGTCCCGCCCGCGGAGGCCGGCCGGCTGCGGCACGGTTGGGCGCTGACCGTCCACCAGGCGGCCGGCCGCCGCTGGCCGGGCGCCGTGGTCGTGCTGCCCGACGACGCGGCCCAGGCGCTCACCCGGCAGTGGGTCTACACCGCCTTCGGTCGCGGCGAGCGCCATCTCTCCGTGGTCCACGCGGCCGGTCCGGCGCTCCCGCAGGCCGTCGCCGAGCGCCCGGCGCTGCCCCGGACGACCCGCCTGCGCGCGATCCTCGCCGAGAACGCCGCCCAGACGTACTGACCGTCGCTCACCACACCACGGGCGGGGCCCACGCGGGCCCCGCCCGTCGGCATGCCCGCCCCGGATGCGGGCCGGGGCGGGACTGTCGCCGGGGCGGGACTGTCGCCGGGCCGGGGCTCGGGGCTCGGGGCTCGCCATAAAGCAGGCTCATGGCAACGGTGGATCGAACCTTGGACGCATGACCCAGACCGGCGGAGCACTGCGCCGGCTCTGACGCCGCCCGCGTTGCGAAAGAAACGTCCGAAACCACGCGCCCCCGCAGAAACGTTCGGGCACCATCGCGGCCGGCCTCGCCGGTCTGCTCGTCGCCGGAGCTGTCGTCGGCACCGCCCGAGCCGCCGCCGCGTCGCGTGCCTTCCGCTTCGAACGCCTTGTCGGATCCTGGCCGCGCGCTGTCGGACGAACGGCCGGGGGCGGTACCCGGACCTTCCGTCCCGGTACCGCCCCCGACCGTGTGGCAGGCGCAGGCGCACCCGCGCCCGCCCCGGTCAGTCGTCGGGGTCCTCGTCGTCGTAGACCTCGCTGACGTCGAACCGGCAGATCAGCAGCTGCGGGTCGGCGTGCTCGAACGGCTCCGGCAGCCACTCCCCCGGCTCGGTCGGCTCGGCGGCGGCGACCCAGAGCGTCGAATCGGCCTCCTCCAGGCCGAACTCCTCGCTTCGGGCGGCGATCTCGTCCGGCTCGTACTCGCCGAACAGCACACCGATCGCGGCGTTCACCCCGCTCGTCCCGCCCCCGCCCGGGGTCAGCGAGTCGTCCAGCCGCTCGGCCTGGGCGCGCAGCCGCTTCGAGTCGACGATGTGGTAGTCGCGGCGGATCAGCACGCTGATCGCCTCGGGCTGTTCGGGGCCATGGAAGCCGCCCGGGCCCTCGTCACCGGGGACCTCGAAGGGGGTCACCTCGTCGTAGACCTCGTAGAGGAGTTGGTCGTAGGCGATGGCCGCCGTCGCGAGCTGCTCGTAGGCGGCGAACACAGCGGGATCGTCCGCTGCGCTGGGGCTTGACACCGCTTCCAGATGACGGTCGATGGCGGCCTTGACCGCCTCGGCGGCGGCGCGTACCTCGGCAATGGTGGGCTGCGCGGCATCAGACATGGTGCAGACGCTATCTCCCCTCGGCGTCACCACGCACAGCGGTTGTCACCTACACCCGCGATTTCACCGCAACTTCCCCCCTGATGTCCGATCCGCGTGCTTCTGTGCCCGCGCACGCCCTGTGCGAGGGGCGCGAAACGGCACTGCGGGGTCCGCCCGGTGCCGCTTCGCGAGCCGTGTTCCGGGTATCCCGTCAGCAGGAGAAGCAAAGCTGACGAACAGTCAGGCGGGCGGGTGGCCGACGGACGGAAAGCGGCCGGCAGCGGGCCGGCCCACGGACGGCTGCGGGCCCGCTGCGGGCCGACGGGCTCCGGAGGGAGCGCGCGAGGGGCGCGTGGGGAGCGAGGCCGAAAATACCCGGCCGGTTGTCGGAGGCAGGCCGTAGGCTTGCCCGCAGGTGTCCCTCAGGAGGAGCGTTTTGACCCCACCGAAGCCGGTCCGGCAGCCGGAGTACGAGTACCAGTCGCTGCGCATGCCGCGCGGCACCAGCCGCAACGCGGCACGCCAACTGCTCACCGAGCACGCCGAGTACGGGCACTGGGAGCTGGACAGACTACGCCTGTTCCCCGACGGCAGCCGGACGGTGCTGCTGCGGCGGCGGATCATCCGGCAGGTCAGGAGCTGGTGACGGGCGCACCGCCCCGAACCTTTCCCACCCCGGGCACTCCCCCCGGGCGTTCACGGTCTGGGTGTCACTGCCCGGCCGCCCTGCCCCAACCCTTCCGGCCCCGGCCCGTCCGACGCCGACTTCCCAGGTGCCGAGCCCGTCCTGAGGGCTCCCTGAGCATTCACGCGCCCTGCGGCCGTCCGTTCTGTCCGACGGCCGCGGGGCGCGCGACATCGACCGCCGCCTCCGATCGAGGCGCCCGGCTCAGCGCGCGCCGGCGCGGGAACGGCGGTAGAGGACGCCACCACCGAGCAGCAGCGCCAGACCGGCCGCGCCGAGCAGCTCGGTGCTGCCCGCGCCGGTCGCCGCCAGCTGGCCACCACCGGGCGTGGAGCCCTTGGTGACGCCCGAGACCGGAGTCGCCGAGCCGCTCGGGCTACTGGCCGGGGTCGTGCGCGTGCCAGGGGTCACCGGCGGGGTGGGAGTGGGGGTGACCGACCGCGGAGTGGGCGGCGGGGTCTCCCCGGTGGGCGGAGAGGTCGGCGTGCACGGCTGGCCGGGGCAGGGCGTCGGCGAGGGCGAGACGCACTCCTCGGAGCACTCGTGGTGCGGCGGGGCCACCGGGGCACTCACATTGCCGCAGCCGTTGCCGAACGCGGGGTTGCCGACGCCGACCACGTCGACGGTGTTGCCGCAGGCGTTGACCGGGATGTCCACGGGCGCCTGGACGCTGTTCCCGGAGAGCACACCGGGCGAGCCGGCCGCCGTTCCGGAGGCCGACGCCCCGGAGGCGGTCTGGCCGGAGGAGGCCTGGCCCGCGCCCGCGCTGCCCGAACCCGCGTGACCGGAGCCCGCGTTGCCCGAACCCGCGGTGCCCGAACCCGCGTGGCCGGATCCGGCCCCACCGGGGTGCCCGCTGACGTTGGCGCAGTGGTTGCCGTACGCCGGGTTCAGCAGGCCGATCACGTCGACGGTGTTGCCGCAGGCGTTGATCGGCACCTCGATCGGCACCTGCACCGAGTTCCCGGAGGCCACGCCCGGCGAACCGGCCGCGACCCCCTGCGCGTCGGCGCCCGCATAGGCGTAGCCGGCGGCCGAGGCCAGAACGCCACCGGCGGCCACAGCCGTGAGGAGCCCCTTCTTGGCTACATTCCTCATATTTTCCCCTGACATATTGAGACGACAGGACGACCTGCTGAAAGTCGGAATTTCCGAATGGATAGCAAGGTCTCCGCGTGCACACGGAATAACGAAGGTCCGGCGGAGAAGTTGGGAGAAACAAACCTCTTTCACCCGATCGAGGGATGACCCCGACCACCCCTGAGGGAACCCCGCCCGGCCCTGAGCAGGCAAGCGCCCCCGGTGCGGCGTTTCCGCCACCCGGGGGCCGAGCGAGTCGATCCGATGATCAGCCGATCATGCGGTCAATCGGGCGCTCAGAAGCCTGCGCGACTCAGAAGTTGGCGCAGTGGTTGCCGAACGCCGGGTTCAGCACACCGATCACGTCGATGGTGTTGCCGCAGAGGTTCACGGGGATGTGCACCGGGACCTGGATCTGGTTGCCCGAGACGACGCCCGGGGAGCCGGCGGCCACACCGTTGGCGGCGGCGCCACCGTGAGCGGACGCGATACCGGCGGCGGCCAGCACCAGGCCGCCGGTGGCGGCGGCAACGGCGGCGATCTTCTTGACCTTCATCATTCCTCCTGTATGGATAACGCGACCCGTTCGGCGGGCTGCATAGGAGTGAACGAGAGTGTGGCAAACGGGGTACGGAGCGCTCCGCCCATTCACCCGCAACGGTGATTCACCGCACAGATGATCGACCCGAATAGTCAAGCAGAATCGTTTCTGTCGATCTCCTCCTCGCTGTCCCAAATCATTAGCTCGGACAATGCGGTCGGCCCGCCCCCGGCACTCCGGGAACGGGCCGTCCGGTCACTGCGCCCGGCTCGCGCCGGCCCGGCGGACCTCGGTCAGCAGGCGTCGATGAACCGGTCCAGCACCCGAACGCCGAACTTCAGACCGTCCACCGGCACCCGCTCGTCGACACCGTGGAACATCCCCGCGAAGTCCAGCTCCGGCGGCAGCTGGAGCGGCGCGAAGCCGAAGCAGCGGATGCCGAGGTCCTGGAACGACTTGGCGTCCGTGCCGCCGGAGAGGCAGTACGGCACGGCCCGCGCGATCGGGTCCTCCGCCCGCAGCGCGGTCTGCATCGCCTCGACCAGCGCCCCGTCGAAGCTGGTCTCGATCGCCTTGTCCGAGTGCAGGCTCTCGCGCTTCACCCGCGGGCCGAGCACGCTGTCCAGCTCGGCCAGGAACTCCTCCTCGTAGCCGGGCAGGAAGCGCCCGTCCACGTGCGCCGTCGCCTGCCCGGGGATCACGTTCACCTTGTAGCCGGCGCCGAGCATGGTCGGCTGGGCGGTGTTGCGCAGCGTGGTGCCGATCATCTTGGCGATGCCGCCCAGCACCCGCAGCGTCTCGTCCATGTTCTCCGGGTCGAGCTTGACGCCGAGCGCGTCCGACAGCTCGTCCAGGAAAGCCCGGACGGTCTTGGTGATCCGCAGCGGGAAGGTGTGCCGCCCGAGGCGGGCCACCGCCTCGCACAGCTCGGTGATGGCGTTGTCGTCGTTCTCCATCGACCCGTGCCCGGCCCGGCCCTCGACCGTGAGCCGCATCCAGTGCATGCCCTTCTCGGCCGTCTCCACCAGGTACAGCCGGACCTGGTCGTTGACGGTGAAGGAGAAGCCGCCGACCTCGCCGATGCCCTCGGTCACGCCCTCGAACAGGTCCGGGTGCTTGTCCACCAGGTACCGGGCGCCGTACGTGCCGCCCGCCTCCTCGTCCGCGACGAAGGCCAGCACCAGGTCACGCGGGGGCTTGCGGCCGGTGCGCAGGCGGTCGCGGACCACCGCCAGCGTCATCGCGTCCATGTCCTTCATGTCGACCGCGCCGCGCCCCCAGACACAGCCGTCCGCGATCTCGCCCGCGAACGGGTCGTACGTCCAGTCCGCGGCATTGGCCGGCACCACGTCGGTGTGGCCGTGGATCAGCAGACCCGGGCGCGAGCGGTCCTCCCCCTCGATCCGGACGACGGTCGAGGCGCGGCCCTTGGCCGACTCGAAGATCTGCGGTTCGATCCCGAACTCGGCAAGCTGCTCGGCCACGTACTCGGCGGCCTTCCGCTCCCCCGGCCCGGAACCGTCACCGTAGTTGCTGGTGTCGATCCGGATCAGATCGCGGCAGATCCCGGCGACCTCCGACTCGGCCGTCACCTTCGGCGCCGCCGCCCGCTCCGTCGACTCGCTCCGCTCGCTCACGGTCACTCCTCGTCTCTGCCCGCACGGACGCGACAGCGCGCCACCCCCAGGACCTGCACCCAGGTCGTACGAGCACGTCCGCCCATCCTCCCCCAGCCCCCCACCCGGATCCACCCCGCGAAGCCCGCGGACACCTCCCGAAACCCCCTGGTCACACCCCCGCCACACGCCACCACCAGCCCCCGTCACCGGCCCCGCACTCCCACCCCCGGCCGTTTTGGGACCGCCAGCCGATCTTTGCTACAGTTACATCTGTCAGCGCGACCGACAAGGCCGCAAAGACAAACACCCGGTCCGGGTGGCGGAATGGCAGACGCGCTAGCTTGAGGTGCTAGTGCCCTTTATCGGGCGTGGGGGTTCAAGTCCCCCCTCGGACACCAGCAAGGCCCCTGTTTATCAGGGGCCTTTTGCTTTTCCTGGCTGCGGCGTGACCACCCGCGCGACCAACCGCCCGGCGAATCCCCTGTGAGACCGGGGCAGACAGGTCAACCCTGCCAGCATTGCTCGCGACCGGCTTTCCGGCCCCGTCCTCACGACAGTGCCCGCACCGGGCCATCGTGTAGCCCGGCGAGCAATGCCGAACGTTCGCCGACACCTCCCAGCCGCAGATGTCTCTCGGACCCACGCCATCAGGTCGAAGTCCTCGGCTTCATCGGCCAGCTCGCGCACCCCGGCGCAAGAGGCCTTGGCCGCGGTGGACCTGTCGGCGTTCACCGCCTTGCGGAGGAGCCGCGCGAAGGGTGCCGACGTCCCAACCCGCCACGGTCTCGACGATCCGGGCGTCCTGTCAGAGCGCCTCCTCGACCCGCACCTGCCCGAGACATGCAGAGCATCGTTCTCCGGAGTTGTACCGGCTCAACAGCGCCCGGCACCCCCCGCAGTGGCGTCCACTCATCTCGGCCACCACCCAACCCCCTTCGGAACGAATCTTGCTCAGGCCGGCATGCCACCGCCTTGCGGGTCATGCGTTCCGCTCGGGAACTCCAATTATGTTGCTGCTGACAGATTCTGACGGCCAGAATGGTCAAGAGCCGTCCGAGTGGCGGGCGGTTCGCCGAACCCCTGGCAGCCCGTATTCTTCTGGTTGTTCATGCAGCACATATCGACAGGAGGCATGACAGTGGCCGGCGTCAAGCAGGGCGATTGGGTGGTCGGTGCAGCGGACCAGGTCGTCGCCGAGGGCAAACGCCGCGGCCCTGGTACGCCCCTGGTGTGCGCCTCCGGGATCAGCCCGTCAGGCCCGATCCACCTGGGCAACCTGCGGGAGATCATGGTTCCGCACTTCGTCGCCGATGAGATCCGACGGCGCGGGTTGGAGTGCGAGCACATTCTCTCGTGGGACGACTACGACCGGCTCCGCAAGGTCCCGGCGGGTCTTCCGGCCTCGTTCGCCGAGCACATCGGGCGGCCCCTGACGGCCGTGCCGGACCCCTGCGGTGAGCACGAGAACTGGGCGGAACACTTCAAGAGTCCGTTCCGGGCAGCGCTCGCGGACCTAGGCGTCGAAGTCACCGAGATCAGCCAGACGCAGATGTACACCTCAGGCGCCTATCGCGAGCAGATCCTGCACGCGATGCGGAACCGGGAGAAGATCGATGCCGTCCTCGGCCGCTACCGCACCAAGCAGGCGCAGGCCGCAGAAGCCGAGGTGGACGAGGACGAAAGCGACGAGGGAGCCACCGACAGTGGTTACTACCCGTACAAGCCGTACTGCGCGGCATGCGGGCGGGACACCACGGCCATCAGCTCCTTCGACGAGGACAGCACCGAGATCCGCTACACCTGCCAGTGCGGCCACAGCGACGGCTCCGCGCTCTCCGAGGGCAATGGCGGCAAGCTGGTCTGGAAGGTCGACTGGCCGATGCGCTGGGCGCACGAAGGCGTCACCTTCGAGGCCGGCGGGGTCGACCACTCCTCCCCCGGTTCAAGCTTCACCGTCGGCTCCCAGCTGGTGCGGGAGGTCTTCAGCGGCCATCCCCCCACCTACCTCGGATACTCCTTCGTCGGCATCAGCGGTGCCGCCAAGCTGAGCGGATCGGCCGGCGGTGCTCCGACGCCCACCAACGCCCTGCAGATCCTCGAAGCACCGCTGCTTCGGTGGCTGTACGCCCGGCGGAAGCCGAACCAGGCGATCACCGTGGCCTTCGATCAGGAGGTCAACCGGCTGTACGACGAGTGGGACGCACTCGGTCGTAAGGCCGCCGCCGGGCAAGCCGAGCCGACGGAACTGGCGGTGAGGGAGCGGTCGATCGGTTCCGCGACTCGGACACTGCCTACCACCGAGTTGGTCCTGCCGTTCCGGACACTCGCCTCGGTGGTGGACATCACCACCGGCGACGAGGAGCAGACGCTCCGCATCCTCCGGGACTTCGCTGCGGAGACGCCGCTGGCAGACCTGGACCAGGCCCGACCTCGGCTCGACCGCGCACAGGCCTGGGTGACCGGCTATGTTCCGGCCGAAGAGCGCACGCAGGTTCGGACAGAGCCCGACCTCGCGAGGCTGGAGCAGTTGTCGCCGGCCGAACGCGAGGCGCTGAAGCTCCTGATCGACGGGCTGGACGAGCACTGGTCACTGCCCGGGCTGACTGCCCTCGTCTACGGGGTGCCGAAGCTGCAGGCCGGCCTGGAGCTGGACGTACCCGCGACGCCGGAACTGAAGACGGCTCAGCGTGCGCTCTTCTCGTTGCTGTACACGCTGCTGGTCGGGCGGGACACCGGTCCGCGGCTTCCCACGCTCCTGCTGGCCCTCGGCGCGGAACGCATCAGGTCGCTGCTGACCGTCGCATGATTCGATGGGGCGGGGTCCGACATGGCCCCGCCCCGTCTCCACTCGCTCCTACGCCACAGTGCCGGGGGACCGGCGGAGGCCGGTGAGGCTGAGGATCTCGTCTGCTACGGCCCGGGCGCTGCGTTCTGCGGTCTCCAGGTGCGTCGCGAAGAGGGGCTCGGAGAGAGCGGCAAGGCAGCGTTCGACCTGCAGGCCCTCCCAGCTGAGTTCACCCCACTTGTCCGGGCCTTCGCCCCGGGCGCGGAGGCGGTCCCGGATGGTTGCGGCGTCGGCGAGCAGGGTGAAGTGGTGTACCTCTTGGCCCTGTTCGCGCAGCGTCCCGACAACCTGGGCGAAGACGGTAGTGCGGCATCACCTCTGGGGCATCGCTGGTCGACTACCTCGCCGAGCAGGTGGAGGCCACGGAGGAGACAGAGGCCGGACGGGCTGTCAGGTCAGGTCAGGTCAGGTCGTCGAGGAGCAGGTGCAGGGCGGACTCCTCGTGCAGGGCGGTGCCGAGGGTGGTCATCGCGGGAGCGAGGGAGTGGTCCCAGGTCGCGGGCACGGGTGGGCCGGACAGTGGGAGGGGCGGGCTGCCCTGGGCGCGGGTGTGGGCGGCGAGGTGGGTGTAGTCGGCGGCGGTCATGCGCCAGGGGTGGGCGCGGTAGCGCTGGATGAGGCGGTTGGCGAGGGCGATGCCCGGCCAGTCGAAGTCTCCGTGGTAGGCGAGTTCGCAGCCGGCGGCGGCGAGCGCGTCGAGGAGTTCGAGGACGACGGTGGCCGCGCTCCCGGAGGTGCAGACCAGTGGTGCCGTGCGGGCGGCGTCGGCGGCGGCTTCGACGACCCGCGGGTTCTCGCAGATGTGGATCCGCGTGCCCGGTGCGGGTGCGGGGTCGAGGGAGCGGAGTTCCCGCAGGGTGAGGTGGGTCTCGGTGTGGTGGTCCGCCCGCTCGCGCAGGGCCCGTTCGCGCCAGCCGTTGGAGACGGGGCGCAGGCCGTAGGTGAGGACGGTGCTGGACACCTCGTCGGGCGAGACGGACACGAGGCGCCAGAGGGAGCGGCGGCTCGGGGCGTCGGGGGGCGGCGGTTCGTCGTGAGCGAGAGCGATGCCACGCAGGACGAACCGGGAGAGCAGGGTGTCGTCGTCGAGACCGTGTGCGGTGCCGGTGACGAGGGAGGCGAGTTCGCCTCGCCCGCGGGGCTGGTCCGCGGCGTCCCCGCCGGTCAGGAGCAGACCCAGGACGTGGATCGCCTGCCGGAGGAGGTCCTTGGCGTCCTCGTGCCCGAGACGGCCCGGGGTGCCGCCGCGGCGGATGTCGGTCAGCCAGCGGTCCGCCCACTCCTGGCCGGCGAGGGGGGAGGAGGCCAGCGTGCCCGCCGCCGACTCCCAGAGGTCGGCGCGCTGCGCGTGGACGGTGGCGCGGGCGGCGCGACGGTCGGTGAGGGGGCCGCCGAGTTCGCCGGCCGCGTGAACCAGGCCGCACTGGGCCGCCGTGACGCGCAGGCGGGTGTCCAGGTCGGCGAGCCGTACGGTGGCCTCGGTGCGGGTGACCGGACGGCCGAGCAGCAGGGAGAGCGCCTCGCGTTCCGACGGGTCGAGCCCGGTGAGGCGGATGCTTCCGGTGGCCTGGAGGCCGTTGCGTTCCAGCCGGGCGCGGACGGCGGCCCACAGCCGCGCGAGGCCGGGCCTCGACAGCCAGTCCCTCACCTCCGCGGGCAGCGCGCGGGGGCTGTTCACACGTCCACCAGTCGGCGGCTGCGGCCGTTCCAGGTGTAGTGGAGGGTCGCGACGCCCCGGTGGTGCGGGTCCCGCAGGCATTCGTAGATGTGCAGGGACGGCACGTCGGGCCAGTTGCCCATCAGCCGCTCGCTGGTGAGGACGAAGTCCAGGTCGAGGTCGACGAGGATGCGGCCGAGCCGGGCGTGGGTCGGCTCGTCGACCTTGGCGAAGGCGTCGTCGAGCAGTATGAGGCGCGGGGCCTGGGGGGCCGACTCCGCGAGGGTGGTGAAGTGGGCCGCCGCCGCGGCGAACAGCACCAGATAGGACAGGACGCGCTGCTCGCCCTGGCTCAGGCCGGTGCGCCCGGTGAACTTGCGTCTGCGGACGGCCGCGGAGTCGTCGATGACCCACGGCTGGAAGGTGAACCAGGAGCGGTAGTCGAGCGCGGTCCGCAGGTGGGCGGCGTACCCGGCGGCGGGGTCGGCCCGGCGGGCGTCCTCGATGCGCCGCTGAAGCACCTCGCGCAGTTGCTCGGACTGCTCACGGGTCCGCAGACCGGACGGGCCGCGCAGCAGTTCCACCGCCGCCCGGACGTCGGCGTCCACGGTGTCGGCCAGCCGCCAGTCGAGTTCGACGCCGAGGCCGTGCGAGGTGCGGACCGAACGAAGGGTGTCGTTCAGGGCGTTGACGAGGGCTCCGGCGGCCAGCACCTGGCTGGAGAGGTTGTCGCCGAGCTCTCCGGTGAGGAAGCGCTGGAAGACGTCGCGTTCGCGCTCGGTGAGCCGGGCCCGGGCCTCGCTCGCCTGCGCGGCGATGCGTTCACCGACCAGCGCGACGTCGTGCTGCCCCGTGTCGTCGACGAGGCGGCAGACCTTGACTCCGTCGGGTTCCTCCAGCGCGGCGTCGTAGCCGCCGGCGAGTTGGTCGCGCAGGTCGTTGAAGCGGTTGAGCAGCGTGGTGTCCGAGATGTCGCGTCGTTCGGGATCGAGTGAGCCGCGGAGGTGGTCGAGGAGTCCGCGCAGCGCCTTGAGCCGGGTGCGCGCGTCGTCGTGTGCCGGGTCGGGTGTCGTCAGTTCGGCGGTGCGGTCGGCCAGGCCGGCGCCGCGCAGGACTTCGGGGGCCGCGAGCGCGGTGCGCAGTTCCCGGCCGCGGTGGATCACGGCCGTCTCCTGGGTCGCGAGGTCGCTGCGGCGGACGTGTTCGTCCTGTTCGGCCCGCACCCGCTCGTCGTGGAGGTCCGCCGCTTTGGCCTCGGCCCTGGGCAGTTGGTCGGCGGCGGCCACGAGGCGGCGGCGGATCGTGTCCTCGGCAGCGAGGAGCTGTTGTTCGGAGGCGCCGACGGTCTCCTCGAGCGTGCGGATCTCGCGCCGGGCCTCGGTCAGGTCGGCACGGCGCCCCGCATAGGCGGAGTCCGCGGCCGAGCGACGGGTACGGGCTTCTTCGAAGCCGTCGCGTTCCGCCCGGTGGTCGGTCACGGTCCGCGCCGCGGCGAGGAGGTCGCGGCGCAGGCGCACCGTGCCGGCCGTCAGGTCGCGGAGGGCGTCGCGCACGGTGTCCAGCAGGGCCGGGTCGACCGGCAGGGCGTGTGCGGTGGCGGTCGCCTCGGCTTGCCGCCGGGCCGCCACGCTCGCGGCCCGGGCCTCGGCCGCCTTCGTCGCCGCCCTGGCCGTGGCCTGGACGAGAACGTCCTCGGCGAGTTCGGCCGCGGCCAGGTGGGCCCAGGCATCGGTGAGCGGCCGGGTTCGCGGCAGGTCACGGAGGGCGGTCGTCAGCGCGCCGAGCCGTTCCGACAGCTCGTTGAGGCGGGCTTCCTCCTCGGCCAGCGCGTCCTGTGCGGCCGCGATGCGGTCGGCGAGTTCGGCGATGTGCCGGCGGCGGGTGGCGGCCCGCTGCTCCGCGCCGACGTACTCGGCCCGCGCCTTCGTGTACGCGCCCTGTGCGACGCCGAGCCGCCACCGGCCGTCGGGGCTGATCGCGCTGTGAGCGGTCGCGTCGAAGGGCGTGCCGGCCGGTACCAGGTGGATGGAGGCCAGCAGGGCCTCGATCCGGCCGGCCGTCACGGCGCTGCCGGGTGCGACGACCGGGCGCAGCGCCGCGGCGAGGGTCGGCCCTTCGGTGACCTCGGCGCCGGGGCGGAGCAGGGTGTCCTGGGTGAGCGGGTCGAGCAGGGCGCCCTCGGCGGTGATCCAGGCGTCGAGAAGCCCGCCGGCTTCGAGTGCCGCCTCCAGTCCGGCCTGGTCCGGTGCGGTCAGGCCGTCCGCGAAGTCGACGGCCCGGTACAGCGGTGCTCCGGTCGGCCCGGACCGGGCGGAGCCCCGGTGCGCGGGGCGCGGCGGTTCCGGGTCCGTCCGCTGTTCCCACTCGCGCTTCTCACGGACCAGGGCGTCGAGCGTGAGGGACAGGTTGTGAACCCGGGGGGTCGTCCGGTCGCGTTCCCCCGCGAGCCTGTCCAGGACGGGGTTGACGCTCCGCTCGGCGGTCTGTGCCACGTCCTCCCAGACCTCGGCGGGGAGCGCGCGGTCGGCGAAGGACCCGTCGCCGGACCCGTCGCTGGACTCATCGCGCGCGACCACCGCGCGGACATCGTCCAGAGGCACCCCGGCCAGGCGCTCCAGGCGCTCCGCCCAGGCGGAGACCTGCGCCGCGTACCCGTCGCCGGCTGCGAGCACCGCCCGGCGGCGCTGCCCGGCCCGCTCGGTGGCCTGCTCGGCCTGCTCGCCCAGGCGTTCGCGTTCCACATCCGCGTCGCGCGCCGCGACGGCGGCGTTACGGGACTCGGCCAGCAGACCGGCGAGCTCGCCGACCGTTCTCATCCTGGCCTTGGCGACCGGTTCCGCGGCCGCCAGCGACGCGTCCCACCGCCGCAGCTCCCCTGCCAGCGCCACCGTGTCGTACGCCGCCACCCGGTCCCGGCCGACCGGATGGGCGACGCCGTCGGGATCGAGGATCTCCTCCTCGCCGGCGGGTGTGAGGACGACCGGCGGGACCGCGGCCGGCTCTCCCAGGTGAGCCGGACCGATGCCGGACCTCTCCGCCGCGTCGCGCAGCTCCCGGTGTGACTCGCCCAGTCGGCGCAGCCCGGTGCCGACCCGTTCCGCTCCGGCGGACACGGCGGCGCCGGCGGCATGCTCCCCTTCGTGGGCCACCCGCAGCATCTCGAACGCCGTCCAGGCCGCGACGCGCACGGCCTCCACCGTCCGGCGGCGCTCGCCGAGTTCCTGCAGGCTGCGGTAGCCGGTGCTCTGGCGCAGGGCGGCGAGGTCGGCCCTGGCCTCCTCCTGCTCCGTGCGCAGCTGGTTCCGGATCTCCGTGGCCGCGGTCTCCTCGGCCCTCAGCCCGCCGACGAGTTGAGCCGCTTCGCCGGCCGCTCTACGCCGGGCGGCGAGGGTGTCCAGCTCACTGTCGACGGCGCCGGCACGCCGGCGCAGCACCCCGTGCAGGTAGCCCCGGTAGCCGCCGAGGAAGTGCCGCAGCGCGGCGTCGGTCTTCTCCAGCCGTCCGAGGTCGTCGCGGACGCTGTCGAGGTCGTCGAGGTTGCGGGCGACCTTCTCGACCACGTCCTCGTCGAGTGCGGGGAGGGTCTCGCTGAGGACGGTGACCAGGCCGCCGGACTCGATGCGGTCGCCGATCGTGGGGCGGCGGAGCCGGTGGAGCAGCTGGGTGAGGTTGCGGTAGCGCGCGCTGTCGGTGAGGCCGAAGAGGTCCCGGGCCACTCTCGCCCGGTGGTCGGCGGGCCGTTCCAGGACGTTCTCCGCGCCGACGGCGGCGCGCAGCCGGTCGAGCGGCAGCGGCTGCCCGGCCTCGGCGAGGAGCAGTTCCTCGCCCACGCGTCGGGTGGTGGTGAAGAAGTGCGGCTTGGCGGTGCCGGTGGATTTCGAGGCGCGGACGGCGGCACCGACGGTGAGGAACCGCTCGGTGCCCTCGTCGTCGGTGCGGCGGAACTCGACCCACAGATAACCCATGCGGTTGGTCTGTTCGAAGCCGTCGAGCATCAGCCAGGCGAGGGTGGTGCGGCCCGTTCCGGTGGCGTCCAGGGCCCGGGCGTCGCCGTCGAGGAGATAGGGCAGCAGCATCTCCAGGGCTTTGGACTTCCCTGCGCCGTTCTTGCCGCGCAGCAGCAGCCGTCCGTCGCCGAAGCGGAACTCCTGTTCGTCGTACTGCCAGACGTTGCGGATGCCGGCCCGGTGCAGCCGGAAGCGGTGGGTGGCGTGGTCGTGCGGTGCGGCGGGCGCGGACTGGCGGCTCACGAGGTCGGGTCTTCCTGAATCGGTGCTGTCTTCGGGCCGGTGCCGGCCGGCGGGCGTTCGGTCTGCCGGACCGAGACGGTTGTGGCGTAGCGTGCGGCCGCGGCGAGCAGCACCTGGCCGCCGGCGGGGTGGCCGCGTGCGGCCAGTACCTCCGTGACGGGTCTGCCGTCCGACGAGCCGGTCCCGTAGTCCTCCGGGACTCCGTGGCCGTCGGAGCGGAGCGGGCCCGCGGGAGCGACCAGCCGCATCCGGGTGAGCAGGTCGAGCGCGTCGGCGCGCAGTGCGGCCGGGTCGTCCAGGTAGCCGCGCTGCCAGTTGCCGCGCCGCCCGTACTCCTCGATCAGATCGCGGAGGATCTCGTCGGGGAGCCCCGGCGGGATGGGCACGCCGATGGCCAGCCGGCCGCCGACGGCCGGGTGGCCGGCGTGCTCGGGCCGGAGGTGGCGGACGAGCCGTTCCACGAGCAGGAGCGCGGCCTGGGCGACCGTCCCGGTGCCGGGGAAGGGGAGGTCCGTCAACTCGTCGTCCGCGTCGACCAGGGCGACTCCTTCGGCCCGGATCTCGGCCTCCAGGCCCAGCAGTTCGGAGAAGGCCTGTGCCTCCCTGCGCTGTCGGGTGCGGAGCCACTCGCGCTCACCGTCGGTGAGATCGTCGAGGTAGACGACCGGTGTCTCGACCAGGCGCCGCCGCACATAGGTGCGTGGTCCGCCGAACCCGGGATCGGCGGCGCGCCGGATCAGGTCGGCGCCGTCGCGGCTGCGCGCCAGCGGGCCGGCGGTGATCGACCTCGCGATCTCGCGGTCCACCGTCAGCAGTGCCTCGCCCCCGAGCTCC
The DNA here is from genome assembly GCF_044744345.1 of Kitasatospora sp. NPDC087315. NCBI lineage: Bacteria > Bacillati > Actinomycetota > Actinomycetes > Kitasatosporales > Streptomycetaceae > Kitasatospora > Kitasatospora sp. NPDC087315. Next base: position 310,108 of record NZ_JBIUYD010000006.1, read on the forward strand.
TCCGTCACCGACCCGACGCTGCCCTCGGTCTCGGTCAGCACGCCCCAGTCGACCAGTTGTCGCAGCGCGGCGGCGAGAGTCCGCTTCTCGGCCTGCCGGCCGGTGTCGGCGAGTTCCAGGCCCGCGTCCACCGCTGCCGCGCGCAGGTCCGCCACCAGGTGCGACAGCAGGATCTGCTCGGGTGCGGTCACCAGGACCGCGAGGGCGAGGGTGAGGTAGGCGTAGGTGCGGGGGGTGAACGGCGTACCGGTGGAACGGACCAGGCGGTGGCCGGCTCCGGGGCCGAGCCCGGCTTTGAACAGGCGGGCGAACGAGGCCTCCACCAGCAGCCGGTATCCCAGCACCTGTTGGAAGCGCTGGGAGAGCCAGTCCGCGTGCCGCCGGATCAGGGGGAAGGTGTCGGAGTGGGGTCCGTCGGCCGTCACCAGCGGGTGGGCGAGGAGCAGCCGGGCGGCGGCCCGGCGCTCGGCGGCCAGGGCGACATCGTGTGCGGAGGGCAGGACCATCAGGCGCCCACCTCCGCCGCGGCGGTCGGCCGGGCTGCGTCCGGGAAGGCGGGACCCGGCAGGGCGGAGCCCGGGAAGGCGGGGCCCGGCAGGGCGGGAACGCCGTACCCGGTGACCGCGATCTCCAGATCGTCCACCGTCAGATCGCCGTCCACGGAGTACAGCACCGAAGCGGCGCCGGTGACCCGCCGGGCGGTCAGCCCGATGTCCAGTTCGGCGTCGCCCGCGGAGATGTCGTCCAGTGCGAAGTCGGGCGCCCCACCGGCTCCGTGAACGGATCGGCGCAGCTGGGCGTTGCCGAGGGCGGAGGCCAGCAGCTCCAGCAGCAGCGCCATCGCGGCGGCCGTCAGCCGGACCTGCCCGAACCGGCCGGAGGCGCTGCGCAGTTCGTCGGCCGCGGCCTGCCGGGCGGCCGCCCGGGCCTGGGCCTCCTCCAGCAGACGCCGCTTCTGCGCGGAGTGGTCCTCGACGGCGGCGGTACGGCCGCGCTGGGCACGGCTCCCCCGCTCGCGCAGGGCCACCGGCACGTCGGCGACCGGCCCGCTCCACCAGCTGACGTAGGCGGGCACGGCCCCGTCCGGGTCCGGTGCCACCCCCAGGTGGCGGGCCCCGTAGAGGCCGAACGCGGCGACCGCGAGATCGTGCGCGCCGTCCGGGTCGGCGGCGTCGAACCAGGCCGCGAGCCGGAGCAGGTCCCGGCGCCTCGACATCTCTCCCGACGCCGAGCGCAGCATGCGCTTGGCATTGGCCAGGAGGGACTGAAGGGCCCGGAGCGTGGCGTCCCGGAGCTGGTCGACCTGGCTGCCCTGGCCGTCGGCGGCGACGAACCAGCCGCGCAGGCCTTCCCAGTCCGCGAGCTCCCGCCCGCGACTGCGCTGGACCTTCGTCGCCGCCGGCCCCGGGGCTCCGGACGGTCCCGGGGCTCCGGACTGGCCCGACGGGAGCCCGGTCAGGCCGACCGCGTGCTCGTCGATCCGCTGGAGCAGCCCCGGCAGAGCGGGCCAGAGCTCCGCCAGGCTCGCCGCGATCCTCGGTGACCGGAAGGACACGTCCTCGGTGATGGCCTCCACGTAGTCGAGCAGCAGGCCCTTGAATCCCTGGTACTCGCCTCCGTCCAGGTCGTAGCGGGTCAGCACCTGACCGAGGTACGCGTAGAAGTCCCGTACGGACTCGGCGAACTCCGCGAACTGCACGAACAGGGTGCTGACCTGCTCCAGCGCCTCCTGCGGATCGGCCCCGCCCGGCCGCCGCACGGCGGAGACGAGCTCGCGCAGCCCCCGGTCCACCAGTGCGAGCAGCTCACTGCTCACCTCACGGGCGGCATCCGCTCCCGCGAGCACCTCGTCGGCGTCCCGCTGTACCCGCTCGCCGAGCTTCGAGAGCTGGTACCGCGCCCGCGAGCGCTGGTACTCGGTGATGCTGGCCGCCTTGACGGCGTGCGTGCTGCGCAGCAGGTTGCCCCACTTCACCAGCTGTTCCAGCCTGGCGGTGACCGTCTCGGAGTCGAGCGGCCCGGTCGGGGCGCCGTCCGCCGCGAGCTTGGTCAGGACGTCCGGGACCGCCAGATCGGCGAGCAGGGTGGAGCAGAACACCCGCATGACCGCCACGTACTCCTGGCGCTCGGGCGCGCTCAGATAGGCGTACGCGGTCAGACGCTGCCAGAGCCGGTCCTCGTCGGCCCCGCCCTCCGGCGGCACCGCACCGTCTGAGTGACTCCGTGGCTGGTGGGACTGCTGCTCCATGCGGGTGAGGGTAGCCTCTGACGCCGACGATTCGGGCCCGACCGATGGAATCGGACGCATTCCAGCGGAGCCGAGCTCCGCCGGAACACCCCGGTCCGGCCCTTGGGTCCCGCTGTCCGACCCTGCCGGGAGGTCAGCCGGCCCGGGTCAGCGAGCCCATCGCCGTGGGCAGGTCGCCCCGCGAGCTGACCCGCAACTTCCGGTAGGCGCGGGTCAGATGCTGTTCCACGGTGCTCACCGTGACGTACAGCCGCTTGGCGATCTCCCGGTTGGTGTGGCCGTGGGCGGCCAGCTCGGCGACCCGGCGCTCGGCGTCGCTGAGCACCGCGTCGGCCACGGCCGGGGCGCTCTCCCGGACCGGCCGGTCGCCACCGCTCCAGCCGAACTCCACGCCCAGCAGCCGGGTGAGCGGCCGGGCCTGGCACTCCTCGGCCAGCATCCAGGCGCGGCGGGCGGTGAGCCTGGCCCGGCGCAGCTCACCCAGGTCGTGGTAGGCCCTGGCCAGGTCGGCGAGCGCCCGGGCGAGCTCGTACCGGTCGCCGGCTTCTTGCAGGATGTCCGCGGCCTTGCGCAACAGGGCCGGGCGCTGGCGCAGTTCACAGGTGGCGGCAAACTGACGCATCGTCACACCACGGGCCCGCGGCTCGGACTGGCCGAACATCGTGAGCTGCTCCTCCAGCAGGCGGCGGGCCTCCTCGCGGTCGCCCAGCTGCAGCATCGCCTCGGCGGCCTCACCGCGCCAGGCGACCAGGCCGGGCACGTCCAGTCCCCACTGGCCCATCAGGTCGCCGCAGGCGAGGAAGTCCCCGAGCGCGGCGTTCAGGTCCCCGGTGGACAGCTCGTACCGGCCGCGGGCCTGGAGGTAGTGGAGACCGTAGCGGCTCTGCAGCATCGCCTCCGGGACGGGCAGGTTGAGCTGGTCGGCGGCCTCGTCGTAGCGGCCCATCGCGGTCAGCGCGGTCAGCAGGCTGGCCAGCGAACCGCCGACCGCCACACCCCAGCTGCCGGCCGGGATGATCTCCAGCGCCTGCCGGGCGTGCCGCTCGGCGCCGGGCAGGTCGCCCTGCCGGACGCTGATCTCGGCCCGGATGGTCGCCAGCCGCGCCTGGCGGCCCGGGGACTGGCGGGAGATCGCCTCCGCGATCAGGCCGTCGCACCAGGGCGCGGCCCGGTCGGCGCGGTCGCCGTAGGTCAGCGCGAGCAGCGCCGACTCGACGGTGTCCATGCCCATCTCGTCCAGCCGGGAGGTGCGCAGGATCCGCTCGGCCTCGGCGACCACCTGCTCGGACGGGCCGCTGCTGAGCACCGAGTCCAGCGCGGTGGCCGCCTCCAGCCGCCGGCTGACCGCGGTGAACGGCCTCGGGCGCGGGCCGGGAGCCTCCTCGGCGGACGGCACATAGGCCAGGAACGGCGCGTACCAGCAGCGCAGCCACGACCGGGTGGTCCGCAGCTCGGCCGCGGTCTCCGGGTCGTGCCGCCCGTTCTCCAGGCCGAGTCTGGACAGCACGTCCCTGGCGTCCTCGAAACGGCCGTGCCACAGCAGGGCCTTGGCGAGCACCAGGCCGTCACTGGGGCGCAGGTGGCCGCGGTGCAGGGCGTTGGTGAGCTCGGCGAGGTGCGGGGTCGGGGCGCTCGGGTTGATCCGCCACTCGGCGCGGACCAGGGCGGTCCTGATCCGGGCCAGCCGGGGCTCGTCCTGGCAGACCCGGCAGGCCAGCCGCAGGTACTCGACGGCCTGGCCGACCCGGCCCTCGGCCAGCGCCAGCATGGCGGCCTCCTCCAGCACCGGGACGGTCCAGGGCTCCTCGACCCGCCCCGAGGCCAGCAGATGCTCGGCCGTCGCGGCCGCGGCGCCCCCGTTCGCGTACAGCAGTTCGGCGGCCCCGCGGTGCAGTTCGGACCGGCGCCCGGGGTCCGCGTCGAGCAGGACGGCGGTCCGCGCGACCGGGTGCCGGAAGTCGCCGGAGTGCAGCAGGCCGCACGCCTCCAGCTCGCGCAGACCGCCCGCCACCTCCGCGCCGTCCAGGCCGAGCATCCGGCCGACCCCGCCCGGGGCGCCGAGCACGGCGAGGCCCTGCGCGAGCGGGAGCAGCCCGGGGGCGCTCCGGTGCAGCAGGCTGCGGACCGCCTGCCCGTAGCCGTCGGCGACGGTCAGCGCGTCGTCGGCGGCGCCGGCCCGCACCGCGGCGAGCTGGCCGTCGAGCAGGGCGGTGAGCAGCAGCGGGTTGCCACCGCTGATCCGGTGGCACTCGGCGGCGAGCCGGTCGGCGGCCTCCCGGCCGAGCCGCTCGGCGACCAGCCGGTCCACGCCGCCGGGGGTGAGCAGCGGCAGGACCAGGCTGTGGCACCCGGGGCGGCGCAGCAGCTCCAGGTGGAACTCGGCGGTGCGGTGGGCGGCCTGGCCGGAACGGCCGAGGACGATCATGATCCGGGAGCGGCCCAGCCGGCGGGTCAGGTAGGAGAGGCAGGCCAGCGAGTCCGGGTCGGCGTGCTGGACGTCGTCCACCACCAGGGCGAGCGGCCGGCGCTCGGCCAGGTCGAGCAGCAGTGCGCTCAGGTCCCGGGCGGCCGAATGCCGTCCGTCCACATCGGCGGCGAGCAGCTCACGGACGGTGGCCCGCTGCTCGGCCGGCACCGGCGCACCGCGCAGCAGCTGACCCAGTACGCCGAGCGGGAGGCCGGCCTCGGCGGCCGACCCGACCGCGGTCAGCGGCAGCGCGCCCGCCTCGGCCGCCTGCTCGACGAACTCGTCCAGCAGTGCGCTCGTGCCGGTGGCCGCCGGGCCGCTCACCACGGCGATCCGGCCCCGGCCCCCGACCGCCTCGACCAGCAGGCCGGCCAGGAAGGCCAGTTGCTCATCGCGTTCGACCAGCATCATTGCTCAGGCTTCCTCTCGTACGTCTGTGGGGCGGGGTGGCCGGTCAGCGGTGCTCGGCGGCGGCCGGGCCGGGGCCCGCGGTCCGGGCCGGGTCGGGTTCGGCGGCGGCGGCCTCGGCCTCGGCCTCCAGCGCGGCGAACCCCTTCCCGATGGCGTCCTGGTGCGAGCCGGAGAAGGCGGCGTGCACCAGTTCGCCGCCGTAGGGGTGGCGGCGGGAGACCGGCAGCCCGGAGCAGTGCTCGACGGTCCGGCGTATCCGGTCGATGTCGGAGAAGTCGATGCCCGGGTCGATGCCCCGGGTCAGCAGGTTCAGGCCGAGGGTGACCAGGCAGACGTTGCCGGCCCGCTCCCCACCGCCGAACAGGCAGCCCTCGACCCGCTTCGCCCCGCCCAGCAGGGCCAGTTCGGTGGCGGCCACCCCGGTGCCCCGGTCGTTGTGCGGGTGGATCGAGAGGCAGCGGTACTCGGGGCGGGAGAGGTTGCGGTCCAGCCACTCGATCTGGTCGGCGAACACGTGCGGCATCGAACGCTCCACCGTGGCCGGGAAGTTCAGCACGATCTCGCGGCCCGGGCCGGGCTCCCAGAGGTCCATCACCGCCTCGCAGACCTCGACCACGAACTCCGGCTCGGTCTCGTTGAACAGCTCCGGGGAGTACTGGTAACCGACCTCGCAGCCGGCCGGCAGCCGCTCGGTGTACCGCATCATCGACCGGGTGCCGCGGACGGCGAGGTCGACGCACTCCTGCCGGCCGATCCCGAAGACGAGGTCGCGGAAGACCGGCGCGGTGGCGTTGTACACGTGGACGGTGGCGCCGCGGGCGCCGCGCAGGCTCTTGACGGTACGTTCGATCAGTTCGTCGCGGGCCGGCACCAGCACCGAGATGCGGACGTCCTCGGGTATCCGGTCCTGATCGATCAGCAGTCTGACGAAGTCGTACTCGTCCTGGCTCGCGACCGGGAAGCCGACCTCGATCTCCTTGTACCCCAGGTCCACCAGGAGTTCGAACATGGCAAGCTTGAGAGCCGGTGTCATCGGGCGGACCAGGGCCTGGTTCCCGTCCCGCAGGTCCGTGGAGAGCCAGCGCGGCGACGCGGTGAGGGTTCGGTCCGGCCAGGTGCGGTCGGGCAGGGTCATCGGAACGAACGCCTGGTAGCGCCGGGGCAGCCGGTCAGCCTTCACAGTCTGATTCCCTTCACAACTGTTTCCGTTGCGGGCATGCGGGAAGTACCGGGCCGGTTGCGGCCGACCCTGCCATGCTCACGCTAGAGAGCCGCCGGAGCCCCGGACAACGGTGTGGAGAGCGCTGTCGGTCCATCCGCACCGGAGGGATGAGCAGAGGGGTATCGAAGGGAGTACTGGCCGGGCCACCCTCGGGCCACTCCTCCTCGACGCCCGGACCACCTGCGGTGCGGCTGCCCATACTCGGAACGGGAAGACGACTTCCCGTCGCCGACGACGACGGGGCACGACAGGGCCTTTGAGGGGAAACCGGTGGCGACACATATCCGAGAGACCGTCTGGAACTGCCTCCGTGAGGCCCGCCCGGCGGTGCAACTGGCCTTCCTGCTGCGCTACCTGGCCGGCGCCGTGCTCGGCGATCCGAGTGGCTTCCCGCACCTGGGCCGGGTGGCGGTCGGCGCGTCGGGCTGGTGCCTGGCCACCACCGCGGTCTACCTCTTCAACGGCGTGGCCGACCGCCCCGAGGACATCCGCAACGGCTCCACCCGGCCGATCGCCGACGGCCGCCTGCCGGCCCGCACCGCGACAGCCGCGGCCGTCCTGCTCTCAACGGCCGGGCTGGGCTGCTCCTTCACCCTCGGGCCGGGCCCGGGCGTGCTCGCCGCACTGTACCTGCTGCTCGGCTACGCCTACTCGGGCCCGCCGTTCCCGCTGAAGAAGACGTACTACACCTGTACCGCGACCGGCCTGGCCGCCGGACTGGCCACCTATCTGGCCGGCTTCCTGGCCGGCGGGCACGGGCTGGACGACTCGCTGCTGGTGTTCGCCGGGATGATGACGCTGTGGATGGGCGGAGTCGGCGGGGTGGCCAAGGAGTTCTCCGACATCGAGGGCGATCGCAACGCCGGGCGGCTGACCTGGCCGATCGCCTTCGGGGTGGCCGGCGCGACCCGGCTGCTGCGGCTGCTCGCGGTGGGCGTGGCACTGGCCTTCGGGGCGTTCGCGGGGCTGTACTCCACCGGGCTGCTCTGGTGCGCGGTGACGGTGCTGGCCGGCGCCGTCGGAGTGCTGGCGACCAGTGGGGGGCTGCGCGACCACGGCGGGCGTCCGCAGCGCCGCCGGCCGTACGTGGCCTTCATGTGGACCCAGCACGCTACCCATTTGGTCCTCGGTCTCACCATTCTGGCCAAACCCTTGAGTTAGTTGAAGATTCGAACACGCTCGACCGGCAAGGGCCACTGGCTGAATCCATGTTCATGCCCCCGAATTTCCATGGGGTTCTGGTATCTTGACCCCGCTTGGCCAAGGCGACACGGGGGCCGGCACGTGACCGGTTTGGAGAAGGCAGCCTTGACGACTCGCCAACAGGTGGCGGACCTGATCGAACAGCGCACGCCCGAGATAGTCGAGGCCTACGAGACCGAGCTCCGGGCGGTCGGCAATGCCATCGCGCAGAACCCGGTCTCACTGAACCAGGCCCTGGTCAACGCCCGGCAGATCATCGCCGACGTGGTCAACAGCCTGCGCGCGGGGCAGGTCGAGGTCGACCAGACGTACAAGCTGCTGGCCTGGGACATCGGCGCGACGCGGGCGGCGGACGGGGTGCACCCCCGGGAGTCCGTCCAGGCCTCCTCGGTCTTCTTCCACGCGGCGCTCTCCACGATATTCAGCCATCTGCCGCAGGGGCCGCGGCCGCTGGACACCTTCACCCTGATCACCCTGGCGCTGGAACGCAGCATCACCCTGCGGATCCGCGAGTCGGTGGTCGCGTACACCGGCTTACTCGTCGACAAGATCCACGAGGCGCAGCTCGACGAGCGGCGCCGGATCGCCCGTGAGCTCCACGACCGGATCGGGCACGGGATGAGCGTGACCCACCGTCAGCTGGAGCTCTACACGCTCTACCTGGACAAGCAGCCGGACCGGGCGAGCGTCAAGCTGGCCACCGCCCAGCAGGCCATCCAGGAGTCGATGCACCACCTGCGCGCGGTCACCTCCGACCTGCACACCCACCAGCCGCTGAAGAGCCTGGAAAAGGCCCTGCTCAGCGACCTGGAGTCGGTGGACTCCGACGAGGTGACGGCCCGGCTCAGGGTGAACGGGGACGAGGCCTGGGCCCCGCCGGAGGTGCTCGACGAGGTGTTCCTGATCCTCCGCGAGGGCGTCCGCAACGCCCTGCGCCACGCCAGGGCCACAGTGCTGCTGGTGAACGTCGAGATCACCCCCAACGAGCTCCGGGCCTCGGTGGAGGACGACGGCTGCGGCCTGCCGCAGGAGCGACCGGCCGACGCCGGCGTCGGCCTGTCCTCGATGCGCGAGCGGGCCGAACTGCTCGGCGGCCGGCTGCTGGTCAACGGCCGTCCGAGCAACGGCACCAGGGTGGATCTCTCGGTACCTCTCAAAGGACGGCTCCTCGATGAACCCGCGCGACGCCAGAGCTGCTGACTCCGCGGCCGCCGTCACCCGCGTCGCCCTGGTCGACGACCACGCGCTGGTCCGCGAGGGGGTGCGCGAGATCCTGGAGTCGCAGGACGACATGGTGGTGGTGAGCGAGGCCGCCAACAGCGGCGACGCGATCGCCCAGGTCGCCCGGCACCGACCGGACGTCGTCCTGCTGGACGTCGAACTCCCCGACGGCGAACCGACCGACACGGTGACCAGGATGCGGGCGCTCTCGCCGTCCTCGCAGATCATCATGCTGTCCATGTACGACGGCCCGCAGTTGCTCCGGCGGCTCATCAACGCCGGTATCCGGGGCTACCTGCTGAAGAGCGTGGACGGCCAGGAGCTGCTCGCGGCGGTCCGCAGCGTCCACCGCGGCTCGGACCGGATGGTCCTGGCCGTCTCCCGGGAGAGCCTGGCCCAGATGCAGGGCGTCACGGAGAGTGTGCTGTCCGCCCGGGAGCTGGAGATCCTGGAGCTGGTCGCGCGGGCGCTGAGCAACGGCCAGATCTCCACCCGGCTGGTGATCACCGAAGCCACCGTCAAGCGCCATCTGCGCAACATCTTCGTCAAACTGGGTGCGGTCTCCCGGATCGACGCGGTGAACAAGGCGATCGGCGCCTCGCTGATCGCCCCTCCGCACGACCAGTCCTGCCATCGCCACCGGGCGGGCTGAGCGCGGGCGGCCGGGGCATGGCGGAATTCGAGGCCGAGGGCGGCTTCGACGACCACGAAGCGTTTCCCCCGTACCCGCCGTCATCTGCGATTGCCACCTGCCCACGCGGCGGGGCGCTTGCCGGGGTTCGGATATTCTGGACGAATGAGCGAAAACCCGCCCCCGTGCCCGAAGTGCTCCAGTGAGTACACCTACGAGATGAACGCTCTGCTGGTCTGCCCGGAGTGCGGCAATGAGTGGGTGCCCGCCGGAGGTGGCGACGCGGGTGACGCCACCGGCTCCGGGGATCGGGTGATCAAGGACGCCGTCGGCAATGTGCTGAACGACGGCGACACCGTGACCGTCGTCAAGGCCCTCAAGGTCAAGGGCAGCCCTTCGGGGATCAAAGCCGGCACCAAGGTACGGAATATCCGTCTGGTCGACGGTGTCGACGGCCACGACATCGACTGCAGGATCGAAGGATTCGGGCCCATGCAGCTCAAGTCGAGTGTGGTCAAGAAGGCCTGATCCATTCGGCCGTCATGAAATGCGGGTAAGGAGCCGTCCTGGCCCGCATTTTTGCATTGCGGGCGATCGCCACGGCATTGCGGGCGGGGGGCGACCCGAAAACCGCGGTCGCGCGGGTCGGCGGCGGGGGTGTGACGGGCCGGGGGGCCGGTGCGGACCGGGCGGGGGCCCGGGTCGGGGTGCGGTGAAGGGGGGCCGGGCGGGGGCGCCGGCGGCGGGGGGTGGGGTTGCCCCGACGGTTCGGGCGGTTACCGGTTGTGGTCACGGGACGAGACTGCCCCGCCCGTTCCGGGTGAATGCGGGGCTCACCCGGATGAGTGATCGGGGCGGGGCGGTCCCGGTTCAGTGGGTGCGGGTGGGGTGTTTCGGGCCGGTCGGGTGGGGCACGGTCGCCGGGAGGGCGTGGCCGGTGGTGTCGTCGGTGCGCCAGGCCTGGGACTGGAAGGCGAGGAAGACCGCGACCCAGCGGTTCTCGGCGGGCAGGTGGATCAGCAGGCCGCCGTCCTGGTAGACACCGTCGTCGGAGCGGAAGCGGCCGCTGTTGCCCTGGTTCAGGTGGATGTCGTGGACGCCGTTGCCGGGCAGGAAGCCGAACACCTTGTCGGGGACCCCGGGTTCGGGCCCGAAGCGCTGGCCGAACAGGTAGACGGCGGCGGCCGGATCGTGGATCGCGCGCTGCACATGGCGGTCGAGCAGGTCGGCGAGGTCGTTGTCGGCGCCCGGCCGGTCGGGCGGCAGGACGCGCAGGCCGGCCGGGTCGAAGAGCCCGCCGCGGACGAAGTCCAGGGCGGCGGTGCCCGGTTTCGGGGGGAGGCCGGTCCAGCCGCTGCCGGCCGCCGGGAGCAGCGCGGTGACCGGGTGCCGGAAGTCGTCCACGGCGATGTAAAGCAGGTCCGAAGGGGACTGCTGCGACTGGACGTTGACCGCCGCCCGGTAGTGCGTGCCGTGCGCGTCGCGGAGGTGGATCTGGTAGTGCGGGGTGTCGGTGGCGCCCTCGCGGCGCCGGTCGACGGCGGTGGCGGCGAGCACGCCGTAGTTCTTGATGGGCATCGATGAGGTCCTTCGGCCGGTCAGGTGGGCGAGCCCCTCCGTTATCCCGTACCGGCCGCCGCCGGTACGGGCGAATCGACAGATGTTCATCCGGCGTACGCCGCAAGGGATTTCCGGAGCGGTCGGCGAACAGGGCCAGGCCGTCGGGCGGGAGGGCGGGCGGACGAAGGCGCCCGGCCCCCCCCGAGGGGCCGGGCGCCGCGCCGCGTACCTGCTACGGCTGGATCCGGTGGGACTCCCCCAGCGCGCCCTCGATGCCCTGCACCATCCGCCAGAGCGGCGCGCGCCGGCTGGCGACCAGCACCACCACGTCGTCCTGCTCCGCGTCGCCGTCGGGCGCGCCCTCGGTGGACCGGTCGCTCCAGGTGCCGGTGACGAAGGCCATCGCCGCGTCCACCTCGGCGATCCAGTCGCTCTCGCCGCCCGAGCGCAGCCAGGTCCGCAGCGCGTGGTTGTGCGCCGAGACCACGGCGGCCGCGATCACGTCGGCCCGCAGCGCGCCGTCCGGGCGCTCGGCGAAGCGGCCGCGCAGGTAGTGCGCGAGCGTGTGCTCGTACCGCCAGACCACCGACAGCTCGTACGCGCGCAGGCCGGGCACCTTGCGGGTGAGCCGGTAGCGCTGGACCGAGAAGGACGGCTGCTCGGCGTACATCCGCAGGACGAGGCGGGCGGCGTCGCAGGCGTGCTTGACCGGGTCCTCCTCGCCGCTGCCGGACTCCAGGAACTCCGTCATCTCGGCGAGGCTGCGCTCGTGGTCGGGGAAGACCACGTCCTCCTTGGCCGGGAAGTAGCGGAAGAAGGAGCGCCGGCCGACCCCGGCGAGCGAGACGATGTCGTCGATGGTGGTCTGCTCGAAGCCGCGTTCCAGGAAGAGCTCGAAGGCTGCGGCAACGAGCGCCTCGCGCATCGCCGGCTTCGACGGCCCGTCGTTCATGGGCTGGTCCTGTTCTTCCTTCTCGCTCATTCCCGGGAACATAGCATCGGCTTTTCCGCCCGGTCGGACCGCGGCACCCGGTGGCCGGGCGGCACCGCCCCAGGGCTACGGGAGGTTGCGGGCCATGACGATCCGCTGGATCTGGTTGGTGCCCTCGTAGATCTGCGTGATCTTCGCGTCCCGCATCATCCGCTCCACCGGGTAGTCCCGCGTGTACCCGTACCCGCCCAGCAGCTGCACCGCGTCCGTGGTGATCTCCATCGCCGCGTCCGACGCGAAGCACTTCGCCGCCGCCCCGAAGAACGTCAGATCGCCGTCCCCGCGCTGCGACCGCGCCGCCGCCGCGTAGGTCAGCTGCCGCGCCGCCTCCAGCTTCATCGCCATGTCCGCCAGCATGAACTGCACGCCCTGGAAGTCACCGATCGGCTTCCCGAACTGCCGGCGCTCCGCCACGTACCCCTTCGCGTAGTCCAGCGCCCCCTGCGCGATCCCCAGCGCCTGCGCCGCGATCGTCACCCGGGTGTGGTCCAGCGTCCGCATCGCCGTCGCGAATCCCGTCCCCTCCGCACCGATCATCCGATCCGCCGGGATCCGCACATTGTCGAAGTACACCTCACGCGTCGGGGACCCCTTGATCCCCAGCTTCCGCTCCGGCGCACCGAACGACACCCCCTCGTCGCCCTTCTCCACCACGAACGCCGAGATCCCCTTCGACCGCAGCTCCGGGTCGGTCACCGCCATCACCGTGTAGAACTCCGACACGCCCGCGTTGGTGATCCACCGCTTCACCCCGTTCAGCACCCAGGAGTCCCCGTCCCGCACCGCCCGCGTGCGCATCCCCGCCGCGTCCGAGCCCGCCTCCGGCTCCGACAGGCAGTACGAGAACATCCCCTCCCCCCGCGCCAGCGCCCCCAGGTACTTCGTCTTCAGCTCCTCCGAGCCCGACAGCTGCACCGGCATCGAACCCAGCTTGTTCACCGCCGGGATCAGCGACGACGAGGCGCACACCCGCGCCACCTCCTCGATCACGATCACCGTCGCCAGCGCGTCCGCCCCCGCGCCCCCGTACTCCTCCGGCACGTGCACCGCGTGCAGATCGTTCGCCCGCAGCGCCTCCAGTGCCTCCTGCGGGAACCGCCCCTGCTCGTCCACCTCCGCCGCGAACGGCGCGATCTTCGCCTCGGCCAGCGAACGCACCGCCTCACGGAGCATCCCGTGCTCCTCGGAGATCCGGAAGAGGTCGAAGTCCTGGGTCATGATCGGCACTCCTGTTTCACGACGGCACTCAGTACCCTTCATTATGCATGTGTGCAGCAAAAAGGGAACTCAGTGCCTTCACAGGGCGGCACTGAGTTCCCTATTCTTTTTCTGCGGTACGCGGGCCGTACAGCGGGTGTACAGCGCCGCCGTCGTGCGGACTCCAGAGCCGGGCCGCCCCCGGCCGCACCGCGCCGCAGCGGAAAGCCCAGTCCGAGCGCAGGGAGAGACAGCGTGGTCCACTCAGCCATCGACACCGACACCGGGAGCACCCCGCTGTACTTCCAGCGCTGCACGTGGTGCCGCAACCCCACCTTCCAGCGGCTGCTCTGCCCGACCTGCGGCTCCACCGACCTGAGGCTGGAGCGGAGCGAGGGCACCGGGGTGGTGCGCAGCTGCGCGGTCGAGCAGGCGCGGACGCCGCTGGCCCGGCAGAAGTCGCTGATCAGGATGAACGAGGGCTTCGACGTCTGGTACATCGTCGGCGGGCTGCGCAGCACCGTTCCGGTGGGCACCCGGGTCCGGCTGACGCCCTCGGCCGGCTCCGACCACCCCGAACTGACCCTGCTGCCGCAGGAGGAGGCCGTACCGGCACAGCCCGCCGAGCCGCGCCCGCTGCCACCGAACCAGGGCGGTTTCACCCAGCATCTGGCGGCGTACGCGGAGTAGAGCCGCCCCGGCCTGTACGGCGGAGGGCGCACCCGGAAGTCTCCCGGGTGCGCCCTCCGTCGTACGAGCCGGGGCGGGTCAGCCCTTGCGGGCCTTCACCTCGCCGGTGAGCTGCGGGAGGACGGCGAAGAGGTCGCCGACCACGCCGTAGTCCGCCAGCTCGAAGATCGGGGCCTCCGGGTCCTTGTTGACGGCCACGATGGTCTTCGAGGTCTGCATGCCGGCCCGGTGCTGGATGGCGCCCGAGATGCCGTTGGCGACGTACAGCTGCGGCGAGACCTGCTTGCCGGTCTGGCCGACCTGGTTGCTGTGCGGGTACCAGCCGGCGTCCACGGCGGCGCGCGAGGCGCCGACGGCCGCGCCGAGCGCGTCCGCGAGCTCCTCGACCACGCCGAAGCCCTCGGCGGCACCGACGCCGCGGCCGCCGGAGACCACGATGGCGGCCTCGGTCAGCTCCGGGCGGCCGGTGGAGACCCGCGGGGTGCGCGAGGTCACGGTGGCGGCGTTGCCGGTGAACGCCACGGTGACGTTCTCCACCGCGCCGGCCGCCGGAGCCGTCTCGGGGGCCACCGCGTTCGGCTTGACCGTGATCACCGGCACGCCGTGGCTGACGCGCGAGTCCACGGTGTACGAGGCGGCGAACACCGACTGGGTGGCGACCGGACCGTTGTCGCCGGCCCGCAGGTCGACGGCGTCGGTGATGAGGCCGGAGCCGAGGCGCAGGGCGACGCGGGCGGCGACCTCCTTGCCCTCGCCGGAGGAGGTGACCAGGACGGCCGCGGCCTCCGCGCCCTGGGCGATCTGGGCCAGCGCGTCCACCTTGGGGACGACCAGCTGGTCGGTGAACTCGGCGCCGTCGGCGACGTACACCTTCGCCGCGCCGTACTCGCCGGCCTTCGCGGCGATCTCGGCGGCGGCCGCACCGGCACCGAGGACGACGGCCGACGGCTCACCGATCCGGCGGGCCAGGGTCAGCAGTTCGAGGGCCGGCTTACGGACCACACCATCGGCGTGGTCCACCAGGACGAGAATCTCAGCCATTGCGCTATGTCTCCGTACGTGGGTGGTGGGAAGGCTGGGTGGGGGCCGGGTGGAACCGGCTCAGACGGCTCGGGTGCGCCGGCTCAGATGAACTTCTGCGCGGCGAGGTACCCGGCGAGCGCCTTGCCGCCCTCACCCTCGTCCTTGACGACCGTGCCCGCGGTCCGCGCCGGACGCGCA
>NZ_JBIUYD010000007.1:0-59685 GCF_044744345.1 Kitasatospora sp. NPDC087315
CGCCCGCTCCCGGACCTCACTGGGGTATGGCTTCCTCATAACGGACTCGATCCTTCCAAGAGAACGAGTCTCGGTCAAACCCGCAGCGGTTCACCCGAAGTCGTCGGCGAGGGCTTGTACGAGCTTGGCGCCGACGCCCTGTCGGCGATAGGAGTCCGCTACCCAGATCAGGTCGATGAGCGGGCGCAGAGTGTCGTCCTCGTCGCCGTACCCTGATCTGTCGGTCAGGTCCCAGCGGATGTGCTGGCTGGTGTCGCGGGCGGCAAGGTAACCGATGACGTGCTCGTTGGCCTTCAGCAGGTACGCCCGTACCTTGTCCGGGGTTTTCCTGGGCTCAGCAAGGTCGGACCACGAGTTGAAGTCGTAGTGGTTCTCCTTTTGCGGCATCCGCCCCACCTGGTGGGTCAGCTTCCGCCAAGCGATCGGCGATTCCGTCGTTACGACGGCCAAGTCGGCCCACCAATCCAGGTTCCTTGGTGCCCGGACGCCGAACGCCCATGCTGCATGGTGAGAGGTGTGTCCCTTGTCGCTGTCCGAGTCACGCTGCAGGCTAATGCCGCAGGGGCACTTGCCACCGCTGGGGGTCTCCACACGGCGGAACTGGACGGGAACGGCGCCGTAACTGAGATTCCGATCTCCGCCGCCTACCCATGGCCGGGCTGTCGTGCCGTCCTGCTCGATGAACCCGGTCCATCGATCCACCCAGCCGGGGTGCTGCTCGGGAAACAGCTCCCGCTTTAGCTTCTCGAACGCAGGCAGTGTTGGGCGAACCCAGACACTGCCTGCGGTCGCCCGGCCGTTGAGGCGTACTCCGTGCCGCTTGGCTCTGCCACGCAGGAAGTGCAGAAAGACGCTCGGTGGTGCGGAAAAGTCGACTCCGCGGACCAGTTCCCGTTCGCCAGGTGCAAGCCAGTCCTCGATAGGGAGTGTCAGTTGGTCAGCGAGGGCGTGAAGTCCGCTGTAATCGTGGTCGAGCTCAGCGCTGCGCAACGCTTCCACTGCCGCGCCGACCCGAGCAAAGGGAACAGGCAGACCGACCAAGCTTGGCCCGATGCCGCATGAGAGGGCGCCCCGATACCCGTCGCACCAGATGTGATCGACAGACGTGTGTTGCGCCCTGGTGACGGCCTCGGTGTAGGCGGCAGGCAGATCTGGGGAGTCTCCCCGCCGGGTCAAGGCGTCGACGTGCCCATCTCGGTCCAGTTCGACCAGGGCGTACCAACGGTGAGCCCAGACATTGATCTTCCGAGAGCTGGGGCCATGTCGATCGGGGTCGAGGTAGATCGTCCGCTCAGTCATGCGCTCTGCTCCTCGTCAGGTACTCCCGCACTCAGCTGCACATCGGGATGGGGCCTGCCGCGCTCGTCGGTGATTGTGGCGTGTGAAGCTGGCAGGACCTCGACGCGAAGCATGGGCCAGGGCGTGCCATCCTGACCTGAGCCATCGGTCAGGAGCATGTGGCGCACGAGGGCGCCCACCAGAAAGCTGCGCTCGGCGAGCTTGCTCAGGTAGCTCTGCAATGCCTTCTCGGCGTCGCGGTTCTCACGCACGCCGGTCAGATCGGATGCAATGTCGCAGTAGTCCTGGACCAAGCCCAGGAACTCCAAGATGAGGTCCTCGTCCTCTTCGGGGAGACGGTCTGGCAGCGCGTACTCGAAGGTCATGCTCGGCTTGATCATGTTCCACAGCGGGTTTCCGCGTGTGATCAGCTTCAGCCTCCGGGGCTGAGGGAAGGCAGGGTCGGGCACCAGCCTCAGCTGGCCTGGCGTGGCCTCGCCGAGCGAGCGCGTCCACGCGGCGTGCTTGGCCTTGATCTCGCGCAGGAGATCCACCGTGAAGTGGCCTGGCTGGTCATCTACCTGCTTGTGATGCTTGCTGCACAGCAGGACCAGGTTCGTATGGTTGTCGATGGACGCGTCGTCGAGAGCACCAGCTCTCGGTCCCCCCTTCGAGCGGGCGACTATATGGGCCTCCTCGCCGAAGACCGAGGGGTCGTCCCAGTCAGTTTCAGGCGTCACCACCTGCACCCGGCAGATCGCGCACCTGCCGCCTGCTTCACCCCAGATGATCTTCCGGGTCTTTTCGGACACGGCCATGGACAGCACCCTGCCAGAGGATCGGTCCCCAGCGGGTGGGAATGCGATGGGTCGGCCAGAGAGCCTGCGGGTGCGGGTGTGCCTATTCGTCGTGGCCGTGAGCCTGCCGGTGGTGGCGGAAGTACTCCGCTCTCTCCGGGATGGCCGCTGGGCATCGCCGGCCCACGAGGCGTCCGGCTGCGGCGGCAACAGCACTTCCCTCGTCTGTGAGGCGGCTTCGGATGACGCCCTCGGAGTCAACGAAGATGTCGCCGAGCTCGAACATCTGGTCGCAGCCGAACGCGCAGGCCAGCATTCCGATTGCGAGATCGCGCCGTTCGCCCTCGCTTGCCTCGGCCCGGCGTTTGATATGCGCGGCGCGGAGGTAGGCCGCTGGATAGGTCTCCCCGCACAGTGCGCATGGGGCAGCCGTGCGGTTGTTGAGCAGCCACCGGCGCAGCTGAGGTTGCTCCCGGCGGGCGCTACCCAGTCGAGCGGTGTCGGTAGGCCCTTCCAACAGGTGAGTCGGGAAGGTCAGCGACCACGGCTCAGCCGCCTCGGTGGAACTGCCAGCGCCCAATTCCGCGGGCAGGATGAAGTGCAATGCTCTCGCGGAGGGGCAGACCTCCGGCGCAGGATCCGGGAGCCGGTCGCGACCGCGCGAGATGAAGGCATGGGAGTCGCTGATCCGGTGGACGATCCGGACCAGGATCTGGGCGTCGTCCGCGGCGTCGGCGCCTGGTGTGAACATCGCTAGGTCGTCGGTACTTTCGCCGCTTCGCCAGATCGCCTCGGTCACCTGTAGGTCGATCCACTGTGATCCCAGCCACCACTCCTTGCGTGGCTTCTTGGACCCGGTTGACGTGAGCGCGAGCTCAGCCTCCAGGGCGAGCACCGGGTACTGGCCCCAGACGATGATGTGCTCGCCCTCCACTGTCTTGGTCGCGAGCCGAGCAAGCTCTGGGAGGACGTGCAGGAGCGGTTGGGCGTCGGTTGGATGGTGGTCGGCCGGACAAGACTGGCCGGGTTCTGTGCGGATGAGGAAGTGCTCGTTGACCAGGTCGAACAGGGAGTACACCGCGATCTCGGAGAGCCGGCCGCAGCATGGGGTTGCGCGAACGGTTAGTACCAGGGGATGGCCAGTTTGGTAGGGCCTTCCCTTTGCCCGGATGAGGCGCCCGTTGAGTGCACGGTTCTCCACCAGGCCTGCGCGGAATTTGCTGCGGGCGACCATCTCCTTGATGTCGAGGGCGGTCATCGTCCGCGCCATCTCGTCGTCTCGATCGACGTGGCGTTCGCCATGCTGTGACTCGGCCGGTTCGAGACCGGCCAGGGAATAGGCGGGCCGGTATGTGCAGCCGTGAACACCTGGGCTGGTCAGCCACGCGCTGGGTTGGCGCGAGTGTGGGATGCGCAGGCCGAGGGCGGGTAGATCGTCCGCTGGCAACAGATGTGCTGGGCGATCGGCCTCCGAGTACCGCGGGAGGTCGAGGAACGCGCGGTCGGCTGGTAGGTAGTGCGGAGCCACTAGGCAACCGTATCGGTCCGTGTGCGGCGGCAACTGCAACCAAAACTGCAACCACGACACGAAGAAGGCCCCGACCGGGTTCCCGGTCGGGGCCTTCAACTGCCTTGCCAGGCAAAGGCGGAGGATACGAGATTCGAACTCGTGAGGGGTTGCCCCCAACACGCTTTCCAAGCGTGCGCCCTAGGCCTCTAGGCGAATCCTCCGTGGGAGAGCTTAGTACATGTTCAGGGGTGGTTGCGACCACGCATGTGGAGGGTGAGCGGGGGGTGGTGCCTGCGGATCGGTGAAGGGGGTGGGTGGTGGAGGTGGGGGGTCGGGATCCGGTACTGTGGGTGTCAGCCCCTCGTGTGGCGTTATCTCTCTGAACCCCCCCAGGGCCGGAAGGCAGCAAGGGTAGGAGGGCTCTGGCGGGTGCGCGGGGGGTCTTTGCGTTCCCGGGGCCGGGAGGCGAGGGGCGACGCGTTTGTCGGTCCGTCCCGATATCGTCGGGGGTGTGTCCCTAGCCCTGTACCGCCGCTATCGCCCCGAGACCTTTGCGGAGGTCATCGGTCAGGAGCACGTGACCGCTCCGCTCCAGCAGGCCCTGCGTAACAACAGGGTCAACCACGCCTATCTGTTCAGCGGCCCGCGCGGCTGCGGCAAGACGACGAGTGCGCGCATCCTGGCCCGCTGTCTGAACTGCGAGCAGGGGCCGACGCCGACGCCGTGCGGTGAGTGCCAGTCCTGCCGGGACCTGGCGACGGGTGGGCCCGGATCGATCGACGTGATCGAGATCGACGCGGCCTCGCACGGTGGTGTGGACGACGCCCGTGAGCTGCGGGAGCGGGCGTTCTTCGCGCCGGTGCACAGCCGGTACAAGATCTTCATTCTGGACGAGGCGCACATGGTGACCTCGGCCGGCTTCAACGCGCTGCTGAAGGTGGTGGAGGAGCCGCCGGAGCACCTCAAGTTCATCTTCGCGACCACGGAGCCGGAGAAGGTGATCGGGACGATCCGCTCCCGGACGCACCACTATCCGTTCCGGCTGGTGCCGCCCGGCACGCTGCGTGACTACCTGGCGGAGGTCTGCGGCCGGGAGGGCATCCAGGTCGAGGACACCGTCTTTCCGCTGGTGGTCCGGGCCGGGGCCGGGTCGGTGCGTGACTCGATGTCGGTGATGGACCAACTGCTCGCGGGTGCCGACGAGGCCGGGGTGACGTACCCGATGGCCACCGCACTGCTCGGCTACACGGACTCGGCGCTGCTGGACGAGGTGGTGGACGCCTTCGCCGCGCAGGACGGGGCGACGGTGTTCCAGGTCATCGACCGGGTGGTCGAGGGCGGGCACGATCCGCGCAGGTTCGTCACGGACCTGCTGGAGCGGCTCCGGGACCTGGTGATCCTGGCCACCGTGCCGGACGCCGGGGAGAAGGGGTTGATCGACGCCCCGGCGGACCGGGTCGCGATCATGCAGGCGCAGGCGGACGCGTTCGGCGCCGCCGAACTGAGCCGGGCGGCGGACATCGTCAACACCGGGCTGACCGAGATGAGGGGGAACGCGGCGCCCCGGCTCCAGCTGGAGCTGATCTGCGCCCGTGTGATGCTGCCGGGTGCGTACAGCGACGAGCTGTCGCTGCAGGCGCGGCTGGACAAGCTGGAGCGGCGGGCGGCGGCCGGGGGATTCGCGGCAGCGGCGCCAGTGGTGGGCATGACGGGGGCCCCAGGAGCGGTGGCCGCGCCCGTGGTGGCAGCGGCTCCGATGGCAGCGGCTCCCGCGGTGGAGGCGCCGCCGGTTGTGGCGGCCCCCGCGCCCGTGGTTCCGCCGGTGCCGCAGGCGCCGCCCGCGCAGCCGGCCCCGGCCGCGCCCGCGCCGGGTGCCTGGCCGATTCCGCGCAGCTTCCCGCCGGCGGGCGGAGCCCCGGCGGCCGCTCCGGCGCCCGTACCCACGCCCGCCCAGACGCCCCAGCCGCAGGCAGCCCCGGCTCCGGCCGTGGCCGCCGTTCCGGCTTCCGCCGCCGGCGGGCAGCCTTCCGCGGCCGCCCAGCAGGGTGCCGGGCAGGTCCGGCAGCTCTGGCCGCAGATTCTGGAGGCGGTGAAGAACCGCCGTCGCTTCACCTGGATCCTGCTCAGCCAGAACGGCCAGGTGGCCGGGTTCGACGGCAGCGTGCTCCAGGTGTCCTTCATCAACGCGGGCGCCCGGGACAGCTTCGTCAGCAGCAACAGCGACGACGTGCTGCGGCAGGCGCTGACCGACGCGCTGGGTGTGGACTGGCGGATCGAGTGCATCGTCGACCCGTCCGGTGGGGTCGGCGGAGCCGGTGGCGGCGCCGCGGGCGGCCTCGCCGGTGGTACCGGTGGTGGTGGCGGTGGTGGCTGGGGTGCCCCGCAGGCGGCGCGTCCCGCCGCGCCCGCGCCCCAGATGCAGGCCCCCGCCATGCAGGCCCCCGATCCGGCCCCCGTGTCGGCCCCCGCGCCCACGCCGGTCCCGGCCGCTCCGGCGCCCGCGCCCGTACAGGCGCCGCCGCCGGCCATGGCCCCCGCGCGGCCGGTGCGGTCGGTGGCGCCGGAGGACGACATCCCGGAGGAGGACGACCCGGACCTCAACGAGGAGGCGTTCTCGGGCCAGGAGCTGATCATCCGCGAGCTGGGTGCGACCGTCCTGGAGGAGATCCGCCACACCGGGAACTGACCACCACACCGCCCACCGCGCCACCGACGGGCGGCCGTACGCGGTCGGCCCGGGCAGCACGTAGGCTCGGTTCGACGACGCGAGCGAGACAACGCGAACACAGAACGCAAGGGAGTGAGCCGTGTTCCCCGGTGGTGGTCAGCCCAACATGCAGCAGCTGCTGAAGCAGGCGCAGAAGATGCAGGAGGAACTCGCCCGGGCCCAGCAGGAGCTGGCCGAGGCGAAGGTGAACGGTACGGCGGGCGGTGGCCTGGTCGAGGCCACCGTGACGGGCGCCGGTGAGCTGGTCGCGCTGACCATCGCCCCGGCCGCCGTCGACCCGGAGGACACCGAGACGCTGGCCGACCTGATCCTCGCGGCCGTCCGGGACGCGAACCAGACGGCGCAGAAGATGCAGTCCGAGCGGATGGGCCCGCTGACCCAGGGCCTGGGCGGGGGAAGCATCCCCGGGCTGCCGTTCTGACCTGCCGACCGGAGAGAACCCGCAGGGTCTGAGAAGGTCCGCAGAGCCCCGCAGGGCCCACACAGGGCCCCACAGAGCCCCGCAGCAGCCTCACCGAGGCCTGCGGGGCTCGAAGTAGCGTGAAGTAGCGCTCCGAAGTTCTGAAGTTCAGACAACGGACCTGTGTGATTTATGCGGGAGTCGGGCGTCGGCCGGTGTGTCCGACGCCCGATTCGTTGGATGATGGCACCGGAGCACCACCAACCAGGAGCACCACCATCCACACCTGAGGGAAGGCGCGACGTTGTACGAGGGCGTGGTTCAGGACCTGATCGACGAACTGGGCAGGCTGCCCGGCGTCGGGCCCAAGAGCGCGCAGCGGATCGCCTTCCACATCCTGCAGGCCGACCCGACCGACGTCCGCCGGCTGGCGCACGCGCTGCTGGAGGTCAAGGACAAGGTCCGGTTCTGCGTGGTCTGCGGCAATGTCGCGGAGGCCGAGCAGTGCCGGGTCTGTCTGGACCCGCGCCGCGACCTCGCGGTGATCTGCGTGGTCGAGGAGTCCAAGGACGTCGTCGCGATCGAACGCACCCGGGAGTTCCGCGGCCGCTACCACGTGCTGGGCGGCGCGATCAGCCCGATCGAGGGCGTCGGTCCGGACGATCTGCGGATCCGCGAGCTGCTGTCACGCCTCGCGGACGGCACGGTCACCGAGCTGATCCTGGCCACCGACCCCAACCTGGAGGGGGAGGCGACCGCCACCTATCTGGCCCGGCTCTGCAAACCGATGGGCCTGAAGGTGACCCGGCTGGCGAGCGGTCTGCCCGTCGGCGGGGATCTGGAGTACGCGGACGAAGTCACCCTCGGCCGCGCCTTCGAAGGGAGACGACTGCTCGATGTCTGACCGGACGATCAACCCGCAGCCCCACGCGCCCCACCAGCAGTCCCACGGGCAGCAGCACCAGAACGGGCAGCACCACGCCGCGGAGCAGCAGCACACTCCGCACATCCACGCGCACGGCTCGGAGCCGGACGACCTCGCGGTGCAGATCGCGGACTCGGTGGAGAGCTTCGTGCTCGCCGTCACCGAGGTGGCCAAGGGCGACGAGCCCGGCAGCGCGGTCTCGCTGCTCCTCCTGGAGGTCTCGCAGCTGCTGCTGGCCGGCGGCCGGCTCGGCGCGATCGAGGACGTCGTCCCGGAGGACCGGTTCGAGCCCGATGCCGGGCCGGAGCCGGACGGTGAGCAGCTGCGCGAGCGGCTGGCCGACCTGCTCGCGCCGATCGACGTCTACCACGAGGTCTTCGACCCGTACGGGCCGCCGGAGAAGCCGAACGCCTTCCGGATCTCGGACGACCTGGCCGGCGTGGTCAGCGAGCTCCAGCACGGGCTGACCCACTACCGCGAGGGCCGGGTCAGCGAGGCGCTCTGGTGGTGGCAGTTCTCGTACCTCTCCAACTGGGGCACGACCTGCTCGGCGGTGCTCCGGGCGCTGCAGTCGCTGATCGCGCACGTCCGGCTGGACAGTCCGATCGGGGCGGTGCCGGACGGTGCGGACACCGACGACGACGGGCTGACCGACGAGCAGCTGGAACAGCAGGCCGGCGATCTGATGGCGGCCGAACTGGGGCTCGGGCGGTAGACGGCGCAGGTCCGGACGGCGCGGGCCCGGAGAGTGCGGGCCCGGAGAGTGCGGGCCCCGGAGAAAACAGGCCCGGAGAAAACGGCCCCGGACAAAGCGGTGGAAGCCCGGCCGAAACGCCCGGGAACCCGGACGGGGCGACGGAAACGCGGATTGTGACGCAAGCCTCACGGTTCCCGGCCCCCGGCGAAAACCGGGGGCCACCGCCCATTCGCCCGCCGATTCTTCGGGGCCGCGCCGGATCCCCCGCAGACCTGCCGGTCGGACCGCCCCGCACGGCGCCCACCTGCTGAAACATACGTCTCACCATATGGAAAGCGCCGGTCGCGGCACCCCTGCTCGGTAGACTGGCGCGGACCGCACAACCCCCTCCCCCCGGGGGTGCGGGGGCCCAGAGCCCCCGGAAACGACACAAGTCGAGGAGCGCACGTGGGCCTTGTCGTGCAGAAGTACGGCGGCTCATCCGTTGCGGATGCCGAGGGCATCAAGCGCGTGGCCCGTCGAATCGTCGATACCAAGAAGGCCGGCCATGAGGTCGTCGTCGTGGTGTCCGCGATGGGCGACACGACGGACGAGCTCATCGAACTCGCGGAGCAGGTGTCACCTCTCCCCGCCGGCCGCGAGTTCGACATGCTGCTGACCGCTGGAGAGCGCATCTCCATGGCCCTGCTGGCCATGGCGATCAAATCCCTGGGTCACGAGGCCCAGTCCTTCACGGGCAGCCAGGCCGGTGTCATCACCGACTCCGTCCACAACAAGGCGCGCATCATCGACGTGACGCCGGGCCGCATCCGCACCGCCCTGGACGAGGGCAACATCGCGATCGTGGCCGGTTTCCAGGGTGTCTCGCAGTCGAGCAAGGACATCACCACGCTCGGCCGCGGCGGCTCGGACACCACCGCCGTCGCTCTCGCCGCGGCCCTCAGGGCCGAGGTCTGCGAGATCTACACCGACGTGGACGGCGTGTTCACCGCCGACCCGCGCGTGGTGAAGAAGGCCCGCAAGATCGACTGGATCGCGTACGAGGACATGCTGGAGCTGGCGTCGTCCGGTTCCAAGGTGCTGCTCGACCGCTGCGTGGAGTACGCGCGCCGCTACAACATCCCGATTCACGTACGCTCGTCCTTCTCGGGCCTTCCCGGGACGATCGTCAGCAACGACAACCCGAACCAGCCCGAAGGGGGCGAGATGGAGCAGGCCATCATCTCCGGAGTCGCCCACGACACTTCGGAGGCCAAGGTCACCGTCGTCGGCGTGCCGGACAAGCCGGGCGAGGCGGCGCGCATCTTCCGCGCCATCGCGGACGCCGAGGTCAACATCGACATGGTGGTGCAGAACGTCTCCGCCGCGTCGACCGGGCTGACCGACATCTCCTTCACCCTGCCGAAGGCCGAGGGCCAGAAGGCCATCGACGCGCTGGGCCGGGTCAAGGAGGGCATCGGCTACGAGTCGCTGCGCTACGACGACGCGATCGGCAAGATCTCCCTGGTCGGCGCCGGTATGCGCTCCAACCCGGGCGTCACCGCGACCTTCTTCGAGGCGCTCTCCGAGGCCGGCGTCAACATCGAGCTGATCTCCACCTCGGAGATCCGCATCTCGGTGGTCACCCGGGCCGACGACGTCAACGAGGCCGTGCGCGCCGTCCACAGCGCCTTCGGGCTGGACAGCGACTCGGACGAGGCGGTCGTCTACGGAGGCACCGGGCGATGACCCGGCGGCCGAACCTCGCCGTCGTCGGCGCCACCGGCGCGGTCGGCGAGGTGCTGCTCGGCCTGCTCTCCCTCCGCCACGACATCTGGGGCGAGATCCGTCTCGTCGCCTCCCCGCGCTCGGCCGGCCGCAAGCTGACCGTGCGCGGGGAGCCCGTCGAGGTGCTGGCGCTGGCGGAGGAGGTCTTCGACGGGATCGACGTCGCGCTGTTCGACGTCCCCGACGAGGTCTCCGCCCAGTGGGCGCCCATCGCGGCCGCCAAGGGCGTCGTGGTGGTGGACAACTCCGGCGCGTTCCGGATGGACGAGGACGTCCCGCTGGTCGTCCCCGAGGTGAACGCGGCCGCGCTGCGGATCCGTTCGCGCGGCATCGTCGCCAGCCCCAACTGCACCACGCTCGCGATGATCGCGGCGATCGGCGCGCTGCACGCCGAGTACGGGCTCAGCGCCCTGATGGTCGCCACCTACCAGGCGGCCTCCGGCGAGGGCCGGACCGGTGTGGACACCTTGCGCGAGCAGGTCGCGCTGGTCGCGGGCACCGAGGTCGGCGAGCAGACCGGCGACCTGCGCGCGGTGATCGCCGACCACGGGCCGTTCGCGGCGCCGCTGGCGCTCAACGCGGTGCCGTGGGCGGGTTCGCTGATGGACGGCGGCTGGTCGTCCGACGAACTGAAGGTCCGCAACGAGTCGCGCAAGATCCTCGGCCTGCCGGCCCTGCGGGTCTCGGCGACCTGCGTCCGCATCCCGGTGGTCCGCACCCATGCGCTGGTCGTGCACGCGGTCTTCGAACGCGAGGTCACCCAGGAGCACGCGCAGGAGATCCTCCGGGACGCCCCCGGCGTGGTGCTGTACGACGACCCGGCGGCGGGGGAGTACCCCACGCCGAACGATGTCGTCGGGACGGACCCGGTCTGGGTCGGACGGGTGCGGCGGGCGCTGGACGACCCGGCGGCACTGGACCTCTTCCTCTGCGGCGACAACCTGCGCAAGGGCGCGGCGCTCAACGCCGTCCAGATCGCCGAACTGGTCGTGGGCGAGCTGTCCGGCTGAGGGGCCGACAGACCCTGCTCCGCATTCCTGCCAGGAATCCCCCTCGGATCCCCTGGAGGGGGATTCGGCCATGCGCGAGAATGTCTCGCGGGCTGGGCAACCATGACAGGGGATCGAGTGTCCAACGGGCGTGGCGAACGTGATGGTGGGGGCAGGGGCGGGCATCTCGACGACGGTCGCGGTGACGTTCTCGCCGCGCGCCCAGTGGCCTGCGGATAGGCCGGAAGACAGCCAGATGACGGCGGTCGCACCCGGCGCGGCGGACTCCGGCGCGGACACCGACGCGGGTACCAGCGAGGACCTGCTCACCGAGACCTATCAGGCCCACTACCGCTCGCTGTTGCGGTTGGCCGCGCTGCTTCTTGACGACCTCTCGACCTGCGAGGACGTGGTGCAGGAGGCGTTCATCCGGGTGCACTCGGCCCGGCGGAGAGTGCGCGAGCCCGAGAAGACGCTCGCCTATCTGCGGCAGACCGTGGTGAACCTGTCCCGCTCCACGCTGCGTCGCCGCATCCTCGGTCTGCGGCTGCTGCCAAAGCCCATGCCTGACATGGCCAGTGCAGAAGAAGGCGCCTACGATGCGCTGGAGCGCGATCAGTTGAAGGCCGCGCTGCGGGGTCTGCAACGCCGTCAGCGGGAGGTTCTGGTGCTGCGTTACTTCGTGGACATGACGGAGGCGCAGGTCGCGGAGACCCTGGGCATCTCGCTCGGCTCGGTGAAGGCGTACGGCTCGCGTGGACTCGCCGCGCTGCGGGTCCAGATGGAGGCCGGGAATGGCTGAGGACCGGACCGACGCCCACGGCCCGGGCGGCGTACCGGGCGGCAGCGGCGTACGAGACGGCAACGGCGCACCGGGCGGGAGCGGCGCACGCGGTTCGGGTGGCGCACGGAGCACGCGGGACACCCGGGCCGCGCAGGACGCGTCGGTCGCATGGGACGTACGGGCCACGCGGGCCGCACGGGACACCGGCGAGCAGGACCGCGACCTGGACGGGCTGAACGCCGAGGAGCTGCTGGTCCGTTCGCTGATGCAGCGGGCGGTGGCCGAGGTCCAGCCCGACCCAGCCGGCCTGCCCCGGATCCGCCGTGCGGTGCCCCGCCGCCGGGCCGCCCGCCGGGGGGCCCTGACCGGGGCCGCCGCGCTGGTGGCCGCGGTGGCCATCGTGCTGCCCGCCCTGCGCTCCGGCGAGCGCCTCGACCTCTCCAGCGGCCCCGGCTCGCCCAGTGCCCACAGCGGTGCGGCCCCGGCGTCCGCGGGCGCCACGGCCGGCGCCGACTCCGCCGGGCCGGGCCGGCTGCCGCACCCCGACGCCGACGGGCCCGGCGACCAGGGCCGGCCGTCCGGATCCGCCACCGTCCCGCCCAGCCCCGGCGCGAGCAAGGCCGGAGCGGGGGCCGGAGCGTCCAGCCCGGCCCCGGCGCCCAGCACCGGCGACCCGCTGGTCCCGCTCTGCACCAGGGCGGATCTCGGCCGCGGGACCTCGACGGTCGGCGCGGCCGACGGCGGAGGGAAGATCTACGGGCACTTCAGCGTGTTCAACACCTCCGCGCGCAGCTGCCGGCTCGGCGGTCCGGGCTCGGTGGCGGTCACCGCCGCATCCGGGACGGACCAGAGCCGGATCCGGGTGGCCGACCACACGGCGGGCGACCCGGCGACCGGGCTGCCCGCCCCGGACGCGGCCGCGGGGACGGGCGCCGCGAACGGGTCCGCCGCGAACGGGGGCGGCCAGGGCCTGGTGCTCGCACCGCAGTCCGGGTACCGGGTGGACTTCGGCTGGGTGCCGGACACCGGCTGCCCGGTGCCGGGCGGGGCATCGCCCAGCGCGCCCGCCGCCCCGGGTGGCTCGGGCACCTCGGGCACGGGCTCGGGCTCGGGTACCTCGGGCTCGGGCACCTTGGCGGGGTCGCAGCCCGACGGATTGGGCGGTACCGGCGGCGCCCCTGAGGTCGGCGCCTCGGGGGCACCGAGCGTGCCTCCCCCGGTGTCCGCCTCGCCGACGGCCGGGCCGACCTCGGCCCCCAGCCCCACGGCCACCGCCACCACCGCCCCGCCGCCCGCCGTCACCCTCGCCCACACCCCGGCCCCGGGCGGCCCGGTCGCCGCCGCGGCCGTCCTTCCGGGCGCCTGCGCGGGCACGGTCTACCGGACGGCGCCCCAGGCCCTGCAGGCGCTGAGCGCACAGCCGAGCGCCTCGCCGTCGGCGGGGTGAGGCCGGGGTGAGGCCGGAGTGAGGCCGGAGTGAGGCCGGGCTGAACCCGCGCCGGTCCTGCGCCGGGCCAGGCGGGTGCGGGCCGGACGGTGCGGGCCGGACGGTGCCCGGGAAGTCGGCCCGGCCGACTTTCCACTCCCGTCGGCGGACGCCCCGGTGGACGCCCCGGCAGCGGTTCCCGATGTTCGGGAGGCGCGGCGCGGCACCCCTGTGGTCGGGAGAGGTGTGAGGAGTGGTTACCGTGGGGGGTGTGTACCGGTTCCTCCTGACCCCGCGCTGGCTGAGTGGCACCGCGCTGGCCGTGACGGCCGTGGCGGTGTGTCTCTGGCTCGGCTCCTGGCAGCTCGGGCGGTTCGAGGACAAGGTCTCCTCGCACAAGGAGATCAGCCGGGCGGTCGACGACGCCGGCGTGGCCAAGCCGCTGGACGAACTGCTGGACGCCGCCCGGCCGCAGGTCACCACCGACACCGTCGGCCGAGCCGTCACGGTGACCGGCACCTTTGACGAGGAGCACCAACTCCTGGTGCCCAACCGGGTGGTGGACGGCAAGCAGGGCTATTACGTGCTCACCCCGCTGCGCACCGGCGACGGCCGGGCCGTCGCCGTCGTACGGGGCTGGGCACCGGGCACGCCCGCCGAGGGCGCGTCCGCCGCCGCCGTACCGCCCGTCGGCGAGGTGACGGTGACCGGGCGCCTGCAGGCCGGGGAGAGCAGCGGCAGCGGTGGCGCGGTGGCGGGCGGTCTCCCGTCCGGCCAGCTCGGCACGATCAACCGGGCCGCGCTCGTCAACGTGCTGTCCTACGACGGCTGGTACGACGGCTGGGTGTCCGCGGACGCCGTGCCGGCCGGGCTGAGCACGGTGCCGACGGTGCAGCCGCAGGGC
Organism: Kitasatospora sp. NPDC087315; assembly: GCF_044744345.1. Taxonomy (NCBI): domain Bacteria; kingdom Bacillati; phylum Actinomycetota; class Actinomycetes; order Kitasatosporales; family Streptomycetaceae; genus Kitasatospora; species Kitasatospora sp. NPDC087315. The sequence continues at coordinate 14,206 of NZ_JBIUYD010000007.1, forward strand.
GGCAACGGGCTCACCCTGCGCGCGTTCCAGAACCTGGGCTACACCCTGGAGTGGTTCGTCTTCGGCGGCTTCGTGGTCTTCATGTGGTTCCGCCTGGTGCGCCGCGAGGCCGAGGCCGAGCAGGACCGGGCCCTCGGGCTGGACCCGGTCCTGGAGTAGCGCCGCCAGACCCGGCTCAACTCAGCTCGGCGGCTCGGCTCGGCTCAGCGGGACGGCTTCGCGGGTGGTACGACCGGCTTGGACGGCGCGCCCGGCAGGGACGGCGCCGGGACCGGTGACTGCGACGGCGGCGTCAGGGCCGGCGACGGTGACTGGGTCGGTGGTGCCTGCTGGCCGCACCGGCTGCCGCTGCCGCCGCCGTGGTTGTCGTCCGAGTCGTAGTGGTCGGTGTGGTGGCGCGTGGTGCGCCCGCCCTTGGACCCCTTGGACCCCTTCGAGCCGGAGGAGGACCCCTTCGACCCGGACGAGCCCTTGGCGAGCAGCACCGTCCCACCGTCCTCCCCGGCCGCGACCTCCGTCGTACGGAAGGCCGCCCGCACGACCGTGCCCCCCTCCTCCGCCACGGCCGCGGCCGTGGCGGAGGCCGTCGCCGCCGCAGTCGCCCGAGCCGAGGCCGAAGCCGTCGACTGCGGCGCGGCGGGCGGCGGACAGTCCGCCGAACTGCTGCTGTCCTGACCCGAGCAGCCGGTGAGCACGAGCGCCCCGGCCACCCCCACCCCCATGAGCGTCAGCAGACGTCTCACCCGTTCCCCCCGTCGGCCGCCCCGGCCTGGTCCTGATCCTGGTCCTGTCCGCCTCCGGCCCCGCCGCCCGTTCCGCCGAGGTGCCGTCGCACGAAGTCGATCTCCAGCCGCAGCTGCTTGATCCGCTCCTCCACCACCAGCGAGCCGTGCCCGGCGTCGTACCGGTAGACCTCGTGCGGCCTGCCCAGCCGCTCCAGCCGCTCGACGTAGTTCTCGATCTGCCGGATCGGGCAGCGCGGGTCGTTCACCCCGGCGCTGATGTAGACCGGTACCCGCACCTGCTCCACGTACGTCAGCGGCGACGAGGCCGTCCAGCGCTCGGGCACCTCCTCCGGCGTTCCGCCGAAGAGCGTGCGGTCCAGCGACTTCAGCGCCTCCATCTCGTCGTCGTACGCCGTCAGGTAGTCCGCGACGGGCACGGCGGCGACGCCGAGCGTCCAGTTCTCCGGCTGCACGCCGATGCCGAGCAGGGTGAGGTAGCCGCCCCAGGAGCCGCCGGTGAGCACCAGCCGGGCCGGGTCGGCGAGCCCGCTGTCCACCGCCCAGGCGCGGACGGCGGCGATGTCCTCCAGCTCGATCAGGCCGACCCGCTCGCGCAGCGCGTCCGTCCAGGCCTGGCCGTAGCCGGTGGAGCCGCGGTAGTTGACCCGGACCACCGCGAAGCCGTGGTCCAGCCAGGCGGCCGGGCCGGCGGCGAAGGAGTCGCTGTCGTGGTGGGTCGGCCCGCCGTGGATGTCGAAGACGGTCGGGAACGGGCCCGTGCCGGCCGGTCGCTGCACCAGGGCGTGCACCCGCCCGCCCGGTCCGTCCACCCAGACGTCCTCGACCGGCACCGAGCCGGGCGGCACCGCGCCGGGCGCCCGCAGCACCACCGTTCCGGCGGTGGAGCGGACGGCGGACGGCTCGGCGGCGGACGACCAGAGGAACTCCACGGTGCCGTCGGGGCGGGCGGTCGCGCCGCCGACCGTGCCGCGCGGGGTGTCCAGACGGGTCAGCACCCCGTCGGTGAGGTCGTACGAGAACAGCTCGCTGCGCGCCTCGTACTCGTGCTCGACCAGCAGCGCCCGCGCGCCGGGGCGCCACTGCGCCGAGACGTCGCCGGGCAGCTCGCGCCCGTGCTCGTCGCGCAGCGGCAGCGCGGTCTCGGCGCCGGTCGCGACGTCCCAGATCATCGGCTCCCAGCGGCCGGTGCGCTGGTGGGCGACCAGCAGCCGGGTGTCGCCGTCCACCGGCGCGAAGCCGAGGCAGGCGACCCCGCGCGGGTCCTCACGGCCGGTGACCTCGTCCAGCTCGGCGACGGTCGCACCGTCGGAGAGCCGCACGACCCGGATCGCCGCGTGCATGGCGTCGCCGTGCTCGGTGTGGTCGATGGCGAGCAGGGAGCTGTCGTAGCTGAGGTCGCCGACGCCGCCGTACTCCTCGTGCCGGTAGATCTCGACCGCCTCGGCCGCGCCCGGGCGGCGCAGGTGCAGCGTGGTGCCCTGCTCGTCGGTGGAGCGGCCGACCACGACCGTGCCGTCCCGGCCGAGCGCCAGGCCCGCCGAGTACGAAGGGGCGAGGCCCGGCACGGCCTCCTCGTCGGGGCCGTCCTCGCCGCCCGGACGCCCGGCGAAGGGCTGGCGGCGCCAGATGCCGAACTCGTCGCCGTCATGGTCGTCGAACCACCACACCCAGGCTCCGTCGGGGGACAGTTCGGCGTCGGTGGTGCCGTTCGACCGGTCGGTGACCCGGCGGTGGGTGTCGGTCGCGCGGTCCCAGGCGTAGACCTCGTAGGTGCCGGTCGCGTTGGACACGTACAGTGCCCGCTCGGGGGCGTCCTCGGCCCAGTCCGGCAGTGAGACGCGTGCTGCCCTGAACCGCTGCTCCCACGCCGGTACGGCGCTCTTCTCCTCGCTCATCCGTCCATCCAACCCGATCGGGGGGAGTGAACGGAACGGGCGGGTGGGCCCGACCGGTGCCCGGCCGGGCCCGACCGCGCTCCCCGAGGACCGTGCGCTCCCCGAGGACCGTGTGCTCCCCGAGGACCGTGCGCTCCCCGGGCGGCGGGTCAGCCCGCCCGGCGGGGCAGCAACTGCACCAGGCCCACCAGCAGCAGCTCCAGCACCGCCAGCGCCCCCACGCTCCGGCCGAAAGCCGCGACCGGGTCCCCGGTGCCGTAGTAGACGATGCCGATCAGCGCGATCCCGAGCGCCCCGGCGACCTGCTGGACGGTCGACAGCACCCCGGCCGCCGAACCGGCCAGCCGCGGCTCGACCCCGGCCAGGACGACGGAGGTGACCGGGGCGATCACCAGACCCATCCCGAGGCCGTCCACGAACAGGCCGGGCGCCAGCCACCAGACGCTGCCGGTCGTCCCGCCGCCGTACGCGGCGAGGCCCAGCAGGCCCAGCCCGGCGGTCATCAGCAGCCCGCCGAGCGCGACCGCCTGGCGGCCGAGGCGGGCGGCGAAGCGGTGCGCGGTGGTGGAGGTGAGCAGGTAGCCGACGCCGATCGCGGTGAACACCAGACCGGCCCCGAGCGCGTCCAGACCGCGTCCCAGCTGCAGGTGCAGGGCGAGCACCAGGAAGAACGACGCCTGCCCGAGCCAGAAGGCGAGCTGGGCGAGCAGACCGGCACCGAAGGACCTGGTCCGGAAGAGCCGGGTGTCGACCAGCGGCGAGCCGGTGCCACGGGACCGGTGCTGGTGCGCGGCGAAGGCGGCCAGCAGCGCGGCCGCGCCGCCCAGGCAGAGCCAGGTCCACCGCGGCCAGCCCTCCTCGCGGCCCTGGATCAGGGGCAGCACCAGAGCGGTCAGCGCGACGGTGATCAGCAGCACGCCCACCGGGTCCAGGCCGGGCCGGTGCGGGGAGCGCGACTCCGGCAGACAGCGGCGGACCAGCGCGAGGGCGGTGAGGCCGACCGGCAGGTTGATCAGGAAGCAGCTGCGCCAGTCCAGGCCGAAGAGGTCCGCCCGGATCAGCGCGCCGCCGATCAGCTGGCCGAACACCGCACCGAGGCCCATGGTCAGCCCGTACCTCGCGAACGCCCGGGCCTGCGCCGCGCCACTGAACGCCGTCCGCAGGATCGCCAGCACCTGCGGGCCCATCAACGCGGCCGCCAGGCCCTGGACCACCCGGGCGCCGACCAGGGCGGAGGCCGTCGGGGCCAGGCCGCAGCCCGCCGAGGCGAGCGTGAACAGGGCCAGGCCGAGGGCGAACACCCGGCGCCGTCCGTAGCGGTCGCCGAGCCGCCCCGCGGTGACCAGGCCGGCCGCGAGCGCCAGGCCGAAGCCGGCGACGACCCACTGGACAGCGGCCGGTCCGGCTCCGAGATCGGCCTGGACGGACGGTATGGCGACGTTGACCACGAAGGCGTCGAGGGCGGTCATGAAGGTGGCGGTCAGGACCACCGGCAGCAGGCCCCTGGGGGAGGGGGCCGGGTTGTCCCCGGTGACCGGCCGGGTGCGCAGGGCGGTGCTCATCTCGGTTTCTCCTCACTCGGTTTCTCCTCGGGGGAGTCGGGCGCCGGTCGCGGGCGGGGCGTTTTGTCTTTGGGGCCCGTGGCGCGGGGGCGGACCGGGTGTGTCCGCCCCCGCCGTCCGCGATGGCTCAGGCGCCCGGCACGCGGTCCAGGAAGCCGTGCACCGAGGCGATCCGGCCGTCCGGCCCGGCGACCAGCACGTCGAAGCCGATCACCAGGGCCTCCGCCCCGGCCGGTCCGAGGTTCCAGGTGAACCGGGCGATGTTGTGGTGGGCGTCGACCGGTCCGAGGGTGAACTCCAGGCCGGGGAACTGCTCCTGGGCCGCGCCGATCAGGGCGTCGACGCCGTCCCGGCCGGTGACCGCCGCCAGCGGGTCGGTGTAGCTGCCGTCCTCCGCCCACAGCTCGTCGATCAGCTTGCGGCGGGTGGCCGGGTCGGTCTCGTTCCAGGTGGCGACGTAGCGCCCGGCAAGCTGCTGGAGGTCGGCCGGCTGGATGTCGTTCATGGTCATCTCCCTTGTCCTGCGGGGTGGTTCGGCGGGCCTTCCCCGCTGCTCGGTCCCGCTGGTCATGACGGTACGGAGATCGCGGGGCGGCCGAATCCGTCACGCATAGGTAGCGGCGTACGTACCTGGCCGGTGGCCTGCCGGTGCGCTGTCGGCGGGCGGGTGGGCGAGCAGACCGGCCAGGGGCGGGCCGGCGGCCGGATCGGTAGGGTCGGGGGATGGGGACGCTGTACGGCAGGGAGCGGGAGCAGACCGCCGTGGACGGGCTGCTCGACGGGGCGCGGGGCGGCCGCAGCGGGGTGCTGGTGCTGCGGGGCGAGCCGGGCATCGGCAAGACCGCGCTGCTGGACCACGCGGTCGCGGCGGCGGGTGACGCGTTCCGGGTGATCCGGGCCACCGGCGTCGAGTGCGAGGCCGAACTCCCCTTCGCCGGGCTCAGTCTGCTGCTTGCGGCTGGCCTGGACCGGCTCCCCGCTCTGCCGGGACCGCAACGCCGGTCACTGGAGGCCGCATTCGGGCTCAGCGAGGCCGCCACCGTGCCCGCCGACCGGCTGCTCACCGGCCTTGCCACCCTTGGCCTGCTGGCCGAACTCTCCTCCGAACAGCCGCTGTTGTGCGTGGTGGACGACGCACAGTGGCTGGACCGGGCATCCCTCGACGCGCTGCTGCTCGCCGCCCGTCGGCTCCAGGCGGAAGGAGTCGTCCTGCTGCTGGCCGCCCGGGACGTTGGCCCGCCGGGCGGCCCCGGTGAGGCGTTCCCGGTTGCCGGTCTGCCCGAGCTCCGGCTGTCCGGCCTCGACGAGCCGGACGCGGCCCGACTCCTCGCCTCCCGCGCCGGGCCGGAACTCCCCGGCGAGGTCCGGCGACGGCTGCTCGCCGAGGCCGCCGGCAACCCGCTGGCCCTCACCGAACTCCCCATCGCCCTTTGCGAGTCCGCCACCGCCGGAGCCGGAGCGGGCGCCGCCGCCACCGCGACCGGTACCCCCGGCGTCCTGCCGCTCACCAGTCGCCTGCAGATCGCCTTCCACGGCCAGGTCACCGGCCTGCCGCCGGCCACCCAGAACCTGCTGCTGGTCGCCGCCGCCGAGGAGAACGGCGACCTGGACGTCATTCTCCCGGCCGCCGCCGTCCTCGGGGCGACCGCCGAACACCTCGCGCCCGCCGAGGAGTCGGGCCTGGTCACCACCACCGCCGACCGCCGACTGGCCTTCCGGCACCCGTTGCTGCGCGCCGCCATCCTCCAACGGGCGCCGCTCCAGCAGCGACTGACGGCTCATCGGGCGATCGGTGAGGCGCTGGAGGACGGCGACCGCCGCACCTGGCACCTCGCCCTCGCCGCCACCGCCCCCGACGCCGACCTCGCCGACGCGCTGGAACGCACCGCCGTACGGGCCGAGGCCCGGGGCGGCCACGGTGGCGCCGCCGCCGCGTACGAGCGCGCCGCCCGACTCACCCCCGACCGCGACGGCGCCACCCGCCGCCTGGTGCTCGCCGCCGAAGCCGCCACCGAGGAGGGCAAGCTGGCACAGGCCGAGGCGCTCGCCGACCGGGCCGGAGCCCGGACCGACAACCCCTTCGCCCACGCCCTGCTCGACCAGGTCCGGGCCACCGCGCACTTCTGGCGCGGCTCCTACCCCACCGCCTACCGGCTGCTGCTGGACGCCGCCGGTACCGACATCGAGGCGCCGCACGCGGCCCGCATGCTCCTCCAGGCCTTTCACACCGCCTGGTACGTCGGCGAGGAGCCGGTGGCCGTCGTCCTCGACCGGCTGGCCCGGCTCCCGCTCGCCGAGGGCGACCCGCTCACCCCGCTAGCCCGCCATCTGCCGGCCGCCGTCCTTCCCGCCCTGGGCCACCCCGCGCCGCCGCTGCCCGCCGCCAGGGACACCGCGGCCGTGGCCCGCCGGGCCGGTGCCGAGACCCCGAGCGACCTCGTGCAGCTCTGCGGCGTGACCCTCGTCCTCGGCCGGGACGCCGAGACCATCGAACTCGCGGGCGAACTCATCGCCGAGGCCAGGGCCAAGGGCACCATCGGGGTGCTGCCCACCCTCCAGTTCTTCCTCGCCGAGGCGGAGCTCTTCCACGGCCGCCACCGTGACGCCGAGGTGACCGCCACCGAGGCGCTGGCCCTTGCCCGGGACACCGGCCAGCACCAGTGGGTCAGCCAGCTCAGCGCCCTGCTCGGCTTCCTGGCCGCACTCGGCGGCGCCGCCGAGGAGTGCGCCGCCCGCACCGCCACCGCCCTCACCACCGCACCGCGGTCCGCCGCCCCCGCCCCCGGCGAGCCCTGGGCCCAGTGGGCGCTCGCCGTTCTCGACCTCGGCCAGGGCCGGGCCGCCGGCGCCGCCGACCGCCTCCGAGCCCTCACCACCGGCCGCTACCGGCACCATGTCAGCGCCACCCGAGCCGTCCCCGACCTGGCCGAGGCCGCCGTCCGCCTCGGTACCCCCGAGCGTGCCGCGGAGCCGTACGAGCGCTTCGCCCGCTGGGCCGGCGCCGCCGCCCAGCCCTGGGCCGAGGCGCTACGGCTGCGCTGCCAGGCCCTGCTCGGCCCGGACGAACTCGCCGAAGCCGCCTATCGCGCCGCCCTCCGCCTCCACGACGGCACCCACCGCCCCTTCGAACAGGCCCGCACCGCCCTCCTCTACGGCGAGTGGCTGCGCCGCGAACGCCGCCGCACCGACGCCCGCCCCTATCTGCGGGCCGCCCTGGAGACCTTCGAGCGCCTCGCCGCCCGCCCCTGGGCCGACCGCGCCCGCACCGAACTCACCGCCACCGGCACCACCGCGCCCACCCCGCCGACCGACGGCTCCCCTCTCACCACCCTCACCCCGCAGGAACTCCAGATCGTCCGGCTCGCCGCCCAGGGCCTCACCAACCGGGACATCGCCGCCCAGCTCTTCCTCAGCCCCCGCACGGTCGGCCACCACCTCTACAAGGCCTACCCCAAGCTCGGCATCACCTCCCGCGCCGACCTCCCGGCCCTGCTCTGAACGCCGCAGGCCATCCGTCGGCCTGCGGCTCCGTGGAGTCCATGAGCCGGCTCTCCCAGGCCCAGGCGGCGATCTCCACCCGGTTGCGGACCCCGAGCCACCGGGGCCGGCCAGGGCGCGGGTGACGTCGGTACCGTCCGGTCCCGGCATCCTGGTGTCCACCAGGCACACGTCCGGGCGCAGACGCCATGGCGGTCGCCCTGGCCGCCTTCGCGGTGCTCCAGGTCCGTCGTGCCCACCCTGAGCCGGCCGCACTACGTCCCGCCCGTCCGCCCCTCCGTGCCGCTCACCGCCGAACCGGTCGGCGGACTGGCGAAGATCGGCACCTACGGCGACAGCGGTGGACTGCGCGTTCCCGGCGGCCCCTCAGGGGCTCAGATCACCTTGGCCGCCTGGAGGATCTCGTGCCACTTGGAGAGCTCCCCGACCTCCGACTTCCGGTGCACCCCCTTCGGGCGCACCTTCAGGTAGCCCTTGACCAGCCGCTCGGCTGTCCGGCGGGTCAGCTCGGGCACCTCGTGGTCGTGGATGCGCTCCCATGCCGGGGCGTCAGGTGCCCGTTCATCGTCATGCAGCCGATCGATCGGCAGGTTGCGGGCAACCGCCCAGACCACGAGGTCGGGCGCGTCCTCCAGCAAGTGCCAGTGCCGGTCCGACCGGACGCGGCTCATCTCCGCGAGCACACGGTGAACGGTCCGACGGATCATGATGGCGATGCGGACGCCGGTCGCCTGCGTCTTCTGGTTGAACAGTGCCCGGAACGCCGGCGCGGACGGCTCCCACCAGATCTCCTCACGCCCGCTCTCGTCGAGGGCGAGATGCCCCAGAGCGGGGAGGGCGTCGCAGGAGAACAGCGCGAGAGCCGTCGTCGCCTCGTCGACGGAGTACCCGGTCCGGTGGGGACCACGTCGCTCACCACGGTGCAGCCGGAAGTAGAGCCGGTCCCGGTCGAACTGCTTGACCAGCCGGCACATCACCGGCTCGCGGGTCAGCAGATCCTGCGCGGTGGTCGGGTGGTGGTAGAGGTACGCCCGGTCGTGCTCGGCCCGGGCCTGTTCACGGGCCGGTCCGGTGACGATCCGGACATCGAGCACCGCCCGGTCCAGGTGCGCCGGCGAGAGGTCCGTGGCCAGGCGGGCGACCAGCGCGATCCGCTGGTACCCGTCGATGCACTCGGGCCCGAGAAGCTGGACCGTGCCGCTGGTCCGGCTGCCGTCCGGAACCCAGAGGACGTTCTCGGCGCCGAGCACCAACCGCCCGACGACCCCGTAGTCCTCGGGCCGCTCCCGCAGCACCCGTTCCCGCTCCAGGTTCTGGGGCGAACCCGCCAGGAAGTCACGCCTGGCCGCCAACCGCTCAGCCGCGTCGAAGGCTTCGCCAAGCCCCACCAACTGCCCGGCCGGCACCCGCGCATCCCAACGATCGGTGTCCAGCCGCTGCAGGTGCGTGGTCTGAATCTGCTGGCCCACATACGGAAGCGGCACGCTCGTCGGCCCATGATGGCCAGGGAAGGGCCGCGTTTCAGCAAAGGAGTTCATACTCCTCCCAACGGCCCCGCCGCCACCCAGGTGACGGCGGCACCGGCAGCCGTCCCACCCGACCGCCCTCAGGTCGCGACAGCAGCGGGCAACACGTCAGGGGAGGAGCAGCTCATCGACCGAGTCGACCGTGTCGGCGGTCGGAGGACGGTGTGCGCGCGGTCGTGTGCGCGCTCTCCCATGTCCTGAAGGAGAAACGGGGCGAGCGGCCGGCCCGGCCCGGCACGGGCGGAGTAGCGTGGGGACATCGGGACGACCCGAGCCGCCGCAACCGAAGGGGCGCCCCCCACGTCAGCAGGCCCGACCTGCTCCTGCGGATAGGTGGCGAGCCATGTCGGACGAATCCGGTGCTCCGCACCCGGGGCTTCTGCCGGACCGGTTCCGGCAGTCGGCGAGGCCGGGTACGGTGCTGCTGCGCCTGGAGACCACGCGGTCGCGCGAGGGGCTGCTCGACGGCGCGTGGTGGCCTCGTTCGCGTGACATCGGCGCCGAGTTGCCCGGTCTGGTCGCCGCGCTCACCGAGCATCTGGGGCCCGTCGCGAGCGTTGGTCTGGACGCGGAGGCGTGGGACGACGTCCCGGCCCGTTTGGTCGTCGACGGCCGGTCGGTGCGGATCGACCGGTATCCGGTGGGTGACGACACGGTGATCATCACGCGGGGCGACCGCGATCATTTCAGTCTGCTCGTCGTCCCCCCGCAGGCGAGCCAGGAAGCGGCCCTTGCCGCGATGACGCGAGCGGTCCAGGCCGACGGTACCGACTCGGCCCGACAGATCCTCATCGCCACCGGCATCGGCGCCGAGCCTCCGGCCGAAGCGACCTGAGGGGGACGGTCTCCACCGCGGACTCCTTGAACGCGGACTCCTCGAAGACAGAAAGGCGAGGCGGCGAAATGTCCGTCTACGTGAAACTCTCGACCGACGCCCGGTCGCCATCGGAGCCGTCGAAGGGGCCGCTGGACATGCAGTACCAGGACACTGCCGACGGCTCGACGTACGAGTACGACCTGCACCCGAGCGGGGTACTGCGGATCCTGCGCGTCTTCGAGGACACTCCGCACGCGGTCGAAGCGTGTTTCAGCGCCTCGGCGTGGCTCCAGGTCGCGGGCACCTACTTGCGAAGCGGCTCCGAGTACTAACCGGCACCGGACGTTCACCGGTCGCCGTCGCCCGGTCCGGACCTTACGGTCTGTCCTGGGGCAGGTTCGTTGTCACAGGAGGCCAGGATGCCGCGCTACCGGTGGGTTCTCGAGACCCAGGACGACGACGGCCGCTGGTCCCGGCACGACGACGCCCCCCTGCCGGACCCGCTGGAGTACGACGGACCGCCCCAGCGGGCGGCCAACCACCTGCGGGACGTGCTCGTCCGCACCCTCTCCCGGCCCGCTCCCGGCCCCCGGGCGATCAGGATCCGCCTCTGGGACGGGCCCGACCCCACCGGCGAGCCCCAGGCCGAAACCGAGTGGTCACGCGAGTGACGCGCCAGGCCCCGACCGGACGAGGGTCCGCGGGCTACGCCGGTACCGGCCAGGAAGCGGCCCGGCTCCGGGCGACGTCCGCGCGCCTTCCCGCCTCGCCGGGGCCGTCGCCCGGCGCGGCGGCCGACGGCAGGAAGTCGGGGCGGAACTCCTGCCCTGCCGCACCGCTGTCCGCCTCGGCGGCGAGCAGCTCACTCGCGGTCCGGGTGTTGGCGGGAGCGGTCGCCTCGGACATCAGCCGGGCGGCAACGACGGCATCCGTCGCCGGCGGGACGACCAGCAGGTTCAGCCGACGCGGAGCGTAGGAGTAGACCGCGATCGTGTGCTCGTCCTGCTCGGTGGTGAACCAGCCCGCATGGACGGTGTGCCCCGTGACCGGGATGCGCCGGGGGATGACGGGCCACTGCGCGGGATTCACGGTGATCCGGGTGATCCGTCCCCACCGCCCGTCGATTTCGGCTGCCAGGGAGGGGAGTTCGAGAAGAAGATCACGCGAGCGGGGCCACCAGGCTCCGTCCAGGCGTCCGGCCCGCGCGCCGTCGGGCGCAAGGGCGAGCCGCACGGCGGGTTCCAGGGCAGCGGGCGTCGTTGCACGATCGAGCGTCGCAGTCATGATCAAGGACCTGTCCCCGGACCCGCCCGGGGCCGGATCCGGCATTGCCACTCGCCGGAGACGACGCCAGTGTCCGGTGCCGGCATGCGAAGTGCCTTCGGTGATGTCCAGGCTACTCTCGGTCCGGCCCGGTCCTGGCATGGTCGCGATAACCACTTTGCTGCGGAGCGCCGCGCCGGCGGGCGTCCCGTCGATCACGGGCGCCGCGATCGGCCCCCAGAGCCGCAGACGGACCGTCAGCCACTCGGGCGCCTTCGCACAGACAGGGGGTGGGCCGGGCCTCCGCCCGATCGACCCCCTGTCAGGTCGGCTGCTCCGCAGGGCGGCCGGGCCGACAGCGGGTGAAGGCCGCCAGCAGCCACAGCAGTTGCTGTACTTGCATGCTGGCACATACGTCAGAGGCCCTGTCGGATCTCTCCGATAGGGCCTCTGACCTGGGTCGGGGTGGCGGGATTTGAACCCACGGCCTCTTCGTCCCGAACGAAGCGCGCTACCAAGCTGCGCCACACCCCGGTCCTGCGTTTTGTTGCTCTGTCTCCTTCGCAACGAGTAGAACTCTACCGGACGCTCGCCGAGAGACGAAATCCGATTCCCGGCGGGCGTCCGTCGCAGGTCAGCGGGGTGGGGTGAGGGTGAGGAGGGTGGCCTCGGGCGGGCAGGCGAAGCGGACGGGGGTGTAGCGGTTGGTGCCGCAGCCGGCGGAGACGTGCAGGTAGGAGCGGCGGCCGCCGGCCTGGTGGGTGGAGAGGCCCTTGACCCGCTTGGCGTCGATGTCGCAGTTGGTGACCAGCGCGCCGTAGAAGGGGACGCAGAGCTGGCCGCCGTGGGTGTGGCCGGCCAGGATCAGCGGGTAGCGGTCGGCGGTGAAGGCGTCCAGGACGCGCAGGTAGGGGGCGTGCACGACGGCGAGCGAGAGGTCGGCGTCGGCGGACGGGCCTCCGCTGACCTCGCTGTAGCGGTCGCGGCGGATGTGCGGGTCGTCCAGGCCGGTGAACTCGATGTCGAGGCCGCCGAGGTTCAGCCGGCCCCGGGTGTTGGTGAGGTCGAGCCAGCCGGCGGAGTCGAAGCCGTCCCGCAGCTTCTCCCAGGGGTTGTGCACGGCGCCGGTGATGCCGCGGCGCGCGCTGCCGTCCGGGTTGTTCATGCCGTGGGCGCCGCTGCGCATCGCCTGGAGGTAGCGGGCCGGGTTCTTGCGGGCCGGGCCGTAGTAGTCGTTCGAGCCGAAGACGTAGACGCCGGGGAACTCCATCAGCGGCCCGAGCGCGTCCAGGGTGGCGGGGACGGCGAGCGGGTCGGAGAGGTTGTCGCCGGTGTTCACCACCAGGTCGGGGCGGAGCCCGGCGAGGCTCTGCAGCCAGCGCTGCTTCTTGCCCTGTCCGCTCACCATGTGAATGTCGGAGACCTGCAGTACCCGGATGGGCCGGGCGCCCCGGGGCAGGACGGGGACCTCGACCCGGCGGAGCCGGAAGGAACGGACCTCGTACCCGGCGGAGTAGGCGAGGCAGGCGGCGCCGGTGGCGGCGATTCCGAGGGGAACGGAGTACAGCGGTCGCATCGCTCCATGCTCTCAGACGGCGGATCAGCTGGTGAACGTCCGGTGGGTGCGCGGGGACACGGGACACTGCTCCAAGCGGCCCCTCCGGACGGCTCGGCGGGGGCGACGCGGGGCGGGTGCGCCCGGCCGGGGTCGGTGAGCCGGTCCGGGCGTCCGCTCGCCAGTCATGTCACCACCGACCGGGAGGCGGGCGCGCCCGGCAGAATCCGTCGTGTGCCGGTGGGCCCGGGCGTTAATGCTGGGCGGTCGAACGTCGCAGGTGGGAGACTCGGGGCCATGACCACGCTGAAGGCGCAGCTGCAGGATGACCTCACGGCTGCCATCAAGGACCGGGACGAGCTGCGCTCGTCCACCATCCGGCTCACGCTTTCCGCTGTCACCAGCGAGGAGGTGGCGGGCAAGGCGAAGCGGGAGCTCTCCGACGACGAGGTGCTGAAGGTGCTCGCCCGCGAGGCGAAGAAGCGCCGGGAGGCCGCCGAGGCGTTCGACAAGGCGGGCCGGGTCGACTCGGCCGCCCGTGAGCGGGCCGAGGGCGAGGTGCTGGCGGGCTACCTGCCCAAGCAGCTCTCCGACGAGGAGCTGACGGCGATCGTGGCCGCCGCCGTCGCCGAGAGCGGGGCGACCGGGCCGCAGGGCATGGGCGCCGTGATGAAGCTGGTGAAGCCGAAGGTGGACGGGCTCGCCGAGGGTGGCCGGGTGGCCGCCGCGGTGAAGGCCGCGCTCAGCTGAGGGCGGGGCGGGAGGGCTGGACTTTCCCGGCCGGGCCCGACCGGTCCCCGACCGTTTTCGTTCAGCCCAGCCCAGCCCAGCCCAGCCCAGCCCAGCCCAGCCCAGCCAGGTCCAGTACGACCTGGCGGGCCCCAGCCCCAGGCGAGGGCTGAGGCCCGCAACGCCGGAGGGCGCCCCCCCGATGATTCGGGGGGGCGCCCTCCGGCGTTGCCACTGGCCTGCTCAGCCGCCGTTGCCGTTGTTGCCGCCGTGCCGACCGCCGCCGTTGTTCCCGCCGATGACGCCCGGCGGGAGGGTGAACCCGCCGCCGATCATCCCGCCGGCGTTGTTGGCGCCCCCACCGGGGTTGCCACCCCCGCCGGGGTTACCGCCCGGGCCCCCACCGGGGTTGCCGGGGTTGCCAGGGTTGCCGGGGTTACCCGGGGCACCCGGGTTACCGCCGGCCGCGGCCGCGTCGCCGCCCGGCTGGCTGGCGCCGGACGTGGGAGTCGCGTTCGCGTTCGGGTCGGTCTTGGGCGGGTCCGGGATGCTGATGGTCTGGAAGGTCTCCTTGGGAGTGCCCTTCAGCGCCTGGTCCATCGCCAGCTTCCAGATCGGGCCGGGGCCGGTGGCACCGAACACCTCCTGGAACTGCGTGCCGCCGATGCTGATGTTCTTCATCTTCACGCCGCCGGCCGGGCCGCCGAGCCAGACGGCGGTGGCGAGCTGCGGCGTGTAGCCGTTGAACCAGGCGGCCTTCTTCTCGTCGGTGGTACCGGTCTTACCGGCGATCTGCCGGCCGTCGAAGAGGGGAAGGTCGGCTGCGGTGCCCTTCTCGGTCACGTTGAGCAGAACGGTGTTGAGGGCGTCCGCGGTGTTCTCGGAGAAGGCCTGGCTGCAGGTGGACTGCGGGACCTTCACGTCCTTGCCGTCCACCGTGGTGATCTTGTTGATCGCGATCGGGGTGCAGTACTTGCCGCGTGCGGCGAAGGTCGCGTAGACGTTCGCCATGGTCAGCGGGCTCAGCTCCAGCGTGCCGAGGACCATCGAGGGGACTTCCTGGAACGCGTCACCCTTGGAGGACTGGGTGATGCCCAGCTTGTTGGCCATCTGCTTCATCGCGCAGAGGCCGACCTGCTGCTCCATCTGCACGAAGTAGGTGTTGACCGAGAGGGCCATGGCCTCCTTGAGCTGGTACGGGCCGATCTCCTTCTCGCTCTCGTTCTTCACCGTCGCCTTCGGCTTGTCGGTGTTCTTCCAGGTGCCCGAGCAGGTGGACATCGACGGATAGTCGATCTTGTTCTCGGACGGGAACGACTGGGTGGGCAGCATGCCCGACTCCAGGGCCGCCGCGGCCAGGATCGGCTTGAAGGTCGAGCCGGTCTGGAAGCCGTTGCCGCCGCCCATCGCCGCGTCCACGTTGAGGTTGACGACGGTCTGGTTCTTGTTCGGGTCCAGTCCGTACGGGCGGGTCTGGGCCATCGCCAGGATCTTGCCGCTGCCCGGCTCCATCATGGTGGTGGCGGCCGACACCGAGTCGGTGACGTAGACCTTCTTGGTCACCGCGTTCTGGGCGGCGGCCTGCTTGTCGGGGTCCAGGGTGGTGTAGATGTTCAGGCCACCGGTGTCCCAGAGCTTCTTGCGGTCGGCGGCGGTCTTGCCGAACGTCGGGTCCTGCTTGACCACGTGGCGCACGTAGTCGCAGAAGAAGCCCATGCCCGCCTGGGCGGTGATGCAGCCGTTCTGCGGGTCCTTGTACTTCAGGCCCAGCGGGGCGGCCTTGGCCTCCTTCGCCTGGTCCGCGGTGATGTGCTTGTTCTCAAGCATCTTGTCGATCACCACGTTGCGGCGCTTGACCGTGTTCTCGGGGTAGCGCACCGGGTCGTACTGGGAGGGGTTCTGCACCACGCCGGCCAGGGTGGCGGCCTCGGCGATGGTCAGGTCCTTGTTGCTCTTGCTGAAGTACCGCTGGGCGGCGGATTCCACTCCGTAGGCCTGGTGGCCGTAGAAGGTGATGTTCAGGTAGTTGGTGAGGATCTGATCCTTGGTCAGGTCCTCCTCCAGCTTGATCGCGACCTTCAGCTCCTGGATCTTGCGGCCCAGCGTCTTGCGCTGCGCCTCCAGGACGGCGGCCTGGTCGTCGCCGGCCTTCTCGACGTTGACGTTCTTCACGTACTGCTGGGTCAGCGTCGAGGCGCCCTGGGAGGTGGTGCCGCTCTCGGCGTTCTTGCTGACCGCGCGGAGCACGCCCTTGAGGTCGACGGCGCCGTGCTCGTAGAACCGGGCGTCCTCGATGTCGACCTGGGCCTGACGCATGTAGGGCGACATCTGGTCGGCCGTGATCACCGTGCGGTCGCGCTCGTAGACCTTCGCGATCAGGCCGCCCTTGGCGTCGAAGATCTGGGTGGCCTGGGTGAGCGGCGGGGTCTTGAAGTCGTCCGGGACGTTGTCGAAACTCTCCGCCGTGTTCTTGGCGGTGAGCCCGAGCGCGCCGACGGCGGGCAGGGCCATGCCGGCCAGCAGGACTCCGGAGAGCACGCTGACGCCCAGGAACTTCACTCCGTGTCCCGCGAGATCCTGCGGTGACCCGCGGCGCTGGCCGCGCGGAGCTCCGGTGTTGCCTGGGGGCTGGGGTGCCTGGGGGCGCTTCGGTGCCATGAGGAGAACCCTACGTCGCGGAATCCCGCACATAGGGGCAGGTGTTCGCCTAGGCTTGTCACAAGCTTGCGACAGCTTCGGTGCGTCAATATTTATCACTCTGTGAGTGATGAGATTTGCCCGAATTGCCTCCCTGTGGACAGGTTTTGAGGTGGCTGTCTCCGGCTGTGCGCCTGTTCTTGGTAGCGCTCTGTGATGGTGTGCGTGGCGAGAGTGGTGGCGATGGACTTGGCAAGGCATGCGACCTGCGGTCACTCCAACGAGTGAGCTGACCGATACCCATAGTCCGATTGGGTCATTCGAGATTGGGCACGAAGGGGCTGTTGCAAGCTGTCGTTCTTCCGTAACGTCCTCAACTGGCAACGGTGAATATGCCGTTGCCGCCGTGGGGGAGCCTCGATTCGGGAGAGGACGGCGCCGGCATGGGCTGGGTAGATGACTGGAGTGCGCAGGCCGCCTGCCGCACTAGTGATCCGGACGAACTGTTCGTCCAGGGGGCGGCGCAGAATCGCGCCAAGGCGGTGTGCAGCGGGTGCCCCGTTCGCACGGAGTGCCTGGCGGACGCGTTGGACAACCGCGTGGAGTTCGGCGTCTGGGGCGGGATGACGGAGCGCGAGCGCAGAGCGCTGCTGCGCCGCCGTCCGACGGTGATCTCGTGGCGGCGGCTGCTGGAGACGGCCCGCACGGAGTACGAGGAGTCGCTCGCGACCGGCGTCATACTGACCGACTACGCCCAGGCGGGCTGATCCCACCTCCACCCCGGTGCGGACCATACCCGGCGTGTGAGGACTGTGCCGCCCGGTGCGGCAGAACTGCACCCGGTGTCTCGGGACTGCCCGGCGCCTCAGGACTGCCCGATGCTCGGGACTACGCGGCGCCGCTGAGGCGGTCACCGATGACGCGCAGCCCGTCCAGGTCGTGGACGTCCCCGGGCAGCGCGGCCACCTCGACGATCGGCACGTCCGGGTAGACCGAGACGAAGCGGTCGCGGGTACGGCGCTCCCGCCCCATGATCTGCATCCGCTCGGCGTGCAGTCGCAGCAGCCCGGCCGCGAGCAGCTCGGCCTCGGGACCGGCGTGCTCCGAACCGTTCTCCTCCAGCGCCTCGGCCGCCGCCAGCGCACGCTCCGCGGTGAGCTGCGGAGCGCCGGTGCCGTGCACCCGGTTGAGCACCAGACCCGCCAGCGGCATCCGGTCGGCCGCCAGCCGGTCGACGAAGTAGGCGGCCTCGCGCAGCGCGTCCCGCTCCGGCGCGGCCACCACCAGGAACGCCGTGCCCGGCGCCTTGAGCAGCTGGTACGTCCGGTCCGCGCGCTCGCGGAAGCCGCCGAACATCGAGTCCATCGCGCTGACGAAGGTCTGTACGTCGGTCAGCAGCTGGGCGCCGAAGATCTTGCCGAGGGTGCCGGTGAGCAGGCCCATCCCGACGTTGAGGAACTTCATCGCGCTGCGGCCGCCGACCTTGGCCGGCGCGGTCAGGATGCGGATCACCTTGCCGTCCAGGAACGACCCCAGCCGGTTCGGCGCGTCCAGGAAGTCCAGCGCCGAGCGGGACGGCGGGGTGTCGACGACGATGAGGTCCCACTCCTCGGCCGCCCTCAGCTGGCCGAGCTTCTCCATCGCCATGTACTCCTGCGTGCCCGCGAAGCCGGCCGACAGGGACTGGTAGAAGGGGTTCTCCATGATCGCCTTGGCCCGGTCGGGCTCGGCGTGGGCCAGCACGACCTCGTCGAAGGTCCGCTTCATGTCGAGCATCATGGCCTGGAGCTCGCCCTCGCCGGTGACGCCCTTGACGATCCGGGGGGTGTTGTCCAGCTCGGTCAGGCCCATCGACTGGGCCAGCCGGCGGGCCGGGTCGATGGTCAGCACGACGACCTTGCGCCCCCGTTCGGCCGCCCGCAGGCCGATCGCCGCCGCGGTGGTGGTCTTGCCCACGCCGCCCGATCCGCAGCAGACGATGATCCTGGTCTTCGGGTCGTCGATCAGCCCGTCCACCGCGAGCCGGCTGCCCGTCCCCTGTACGCCGTTGCCGCTCACGCCGCCCCCTGCCGTTTCAGTTCGCCCGCCAGCCGGTACAGCCCGCCGAGGTCCACACCCTCGCCCAGCAGCGGGAGTTCGTACGTGGGGAGCTTCAACTGCTGCAGGTCGGCGCGCTGCTCGCGCTCCAGCTCCACCCGCTCGGCGTGCTCCCTGGCCTGCGCCAGCAGCGGGTCGAGCAGCGGCTCCACCGCGGTCCGGACGATCTCCGGCTTGCGCGAGCGCCCCCCGAGACCCGCCTCGCCGAGGGCCAGCGCGACCTCCTCGCGGTGGTCCCC
This sequence comes from Kitasatospora sp. NPDC087315, assembly GCF_044744345.1. Classification (NCBI taxonomy): domain Bacteria; kingdom Bacillati; phylum Actinomycetota; class Actinomycetes; order Kitasatosporales; family Streptomycetaceae; genus Kitasatospora; species Kitasatospora sp. NPDC087315. Next base: position 32,770 of record NZ_JBIUYD010000007.1, read on the forward strand.
GTCCACCGCCGCCACCGCCGCCGCGTCCAGCACCGGCGGCCGGACCATGTTCACCATCACCCCGCCCACCGGGAGGGCGGCCTCGCGCAGCTCGGCGAAGCCGTCGACCGTCTCCTGCACCGGCATCTCCTCCAGCAGGGTGACCAGGTGCACCGCGGTCTCCGGCGATCTCAGCACCCGCATCACAGCCTGCGCCTGCGTATGTATCGGCCCGATCCGGGCCAGTCCGGCCACTTCGGAGTTCACGTTCAGGAAGCGGGTGAGCCGACCGGTCGGCGGCGCGTCCATCACGATCGCGTCGTACGCCCGGCGCCCGTCCGGGCCCTTGCGCCGGGCCGCCTCGCAGGCCTTGCCGGTCAGCAGCACGTCCCGGACGCCGGGCGCGACGGTGGTCGCGAAGTCGACGAAGCCGACCTTCTGCAGCGCCTTGCCGGCCCGCCCGAGCTTGTAGAACATGTCGAGGTACTCCAGCAGCGCCTGCTCGGTGTCGATCGCCAGCGCGCAGACCTCACCGCCGCCGCCACCGCCGGGCAGTCCCAGCTGGGCGCGGGAGACGGAGGCGATCCGGCGCTCCTCGTAGGGCAGCGCGGAGATCCCGAACAGTTCGGCGACGCCCTGGCGGCCCTCCACCTCGATCAGCAGCACCCGTCCGCCCTCGGCGGCGAGGGCCAGCGCCAGCGCGGCGGCCACGGTGGTCTTCCCCGTGCCGCCCTTGCCACTGACCACGTGCAGCCGTACGCCCTCCCAGTCGGGATCGCGCCGGGCCGCCTGGCCGGGGGTGCGTGCCACGCTCCGTCTCCGTCCGTCTTCGAGGGCCGAGGGCCGTTCCGAGGGCGCGAAGGCCGTTCCGAAGGCCGACACTGCTCTGGTGCCCTCCCGCGAGGGTAACCAGGGACCGCGCCGGATGCCTGGAGCATCAGGGGGGCCAGGCCTGAATCATGCCCGCTTTGTGGGCCACCTCACACGCCCGCCTGCGGGCCGCCCCGCTCGTCGCGGCCGCTCGTCTAGAGTCTGGCCATGACCAAGTGGGAATACATGACGGCGCCCCTGCTCGTGCACGCCACCAAGCAGATCCTGGACAACTTCGGCGAGGACGGCTGGGAGCTCGTCCAGGTCGTGCCGGGCCCGAACCCGGAGCAGCTGGTGGCCTACTTCAAGCGGGAGAAGAGCGCATGAGCAAAGTCGAGGAGAAGCTCGCCGAGCTGGGCCTGACCCTGCCGCCGGTGGCCGCGCCGGTCGCCGCCTACGTACCGGCTCTGCGTTCGGGCGAGTTCGTCTTCACCTCCGGCCAGCTGCCGATGGTGGGCGGCAAGCTGCCGAACACCGGCAAGGTCGGTGCCGAGATCACCCCGGAGGAGGCCAAGGAGCTCGCGCAGATCTGCGCGCTCAACGCGCTGGCCGCGGTGAAGTCGGTGATCGGCGACCTGGATCTGATCGAGCGGGTCGTGAAGGTGGTCGGCTTCGTCGCCTCCGCCGCCGACTTCACCGGCCAGCCGGGTGTCATCAACGGCGCCAGCGAGCTGCTCGGCCGGGTGCTGGGCGAAGCCGGTGTGCACGCCCGCAGCGCGGTCGGCGTGACGGTGCTGCCGCTGGACGCCCCGGTCGAGGTCGAGCTGCAGGTCCGGGTCAGGACCGGAGCCTGATCGTCGCGGTGGGGTTGGGCGGCGGGCCCTGGGCCGAACGGGCGGCGGCCGGCCCTGTCCAACCCCACCCCCGGGCGCTTAGCATCCGGGCATGGACCATCGAGCAACGACGCTCCCGATGCCGCCCGGCTGGCCTGCCCGGATCCGGGCGGTCGAGTCCGGCGAGCTGACCCCGCCGGTGCCCAAGCCGTCCGCCACCGTGGTGCTGCTGCGGGACGAGGCCACCGGGCCGGAGGCGTACCTGCTGCGCCGACGCACCTCGATGGCCTTCGCCGCAGGCATGTACGCCTACCCGGGCGGCGGGGTGGATCCGCGCGACGCCGAGGCCGAACTCGGCTGGGCCGGCCCGGGCCCGCAGGAGTGGGCGCGGCGGCTCGGCACGGACGCCCGGACCGCGCAGGCGGTGGTCTGTGCCGCCGTCCGCGAGACCTTCGAGGAGGTCGGCGTCCTGCTGGCCGGCCCGGACACCGCCGGCACCGCCGAACCGCGTGACTGGAGCGCCGAGCGCGCCGCGCTGGAGGCCCACGAGCTCTCCTTCGCCGACTTCCTCCGCGAGCACGGCCTGCTGCTCCGCAGCGATCTGCTGGCCGGCTGGGCCCGGTGGATCACCCCGGAGTTCGAGGAGCGTCGGTACGACACCTGGTTCTTCGTGGCCGCCCTGCCGCCGGGGCAGCGCGCGGCGCTGGAGGTCGGCGAGGCCGACAAGGTCGCCTGGCTCTCGCCGGCCGAGGCCGTCGAGGGCTATGAGCAGGGCCGCTACGGCATGCTGCCGCCGACTGTCACGGTGCTGCGCGAGCTGCTGCCGGCGCGCAGTGCCGCCGAGGCCCTGGCGGCGGCCGGGGGCAGGTCGCTGGAACCGGTCCTCGGCCGGGCCGAGGTCCGGGGTGATCGAATGACCGTTCGATGGTCGGGGTATGAAGAGCTGACCATCGATGGAGAGTTCCCCGAGCGCGCCCAGTAGCCGGAGCGCCGGTGGCCCTGGGCGCCGGAGCGCCGGGAGCCCGCGGAGGCCGTGCACCGCGAACACCGAAGACCTGCAGAATCCGATCAGTCCGACAACTCGATGAACTACGACAATCCGATGAACAGAGAGGACCTCGCCCGATGAACCACAACGACGTGGCTCGCCGGACGGCACGCGAGATGCCCGCCCGCAGCCTGATCCCCCGCACCCTCGCCTTCGACGCCGGGATCGGCGAGGACCATGCCCCGGGCTTGCGCGACCTGCTCAGGCCGATGCCGCCGCGCGCGATCGTCCGGACCGGCGGGGGCGGCCGGTGAGCGGTCTCCTCCCGGGTGACCCCGCCGCCGGCATCGGCGGCGAGGCCACCCCCCGGGCGCTCTGCGTGCTGGCGCCGAACCCGTCGCCGATGACGCTGGACGGCACCAACACCTGGCTGCTCTCCGAGCCCGGTTCGGACCTCGCGGTGGTCGTCGACCCCGGCCCGCTCGACGAGGGCCATCTGCGCCGGGTGATCGACACCGTCGAACAGCAGGGCAAGCGCGTCGCGCTCACCCTGCTCACCCACGGCCACGCCGACCACTCCGAGGGCGCCGCCCGCTTCGCCGAGCTGACCCGTACCGAGGTCCGCGCCCTGGACCCGGCACACCGGCTGGGCTCGGAGGGCCTGACCCACGGGCAGCGCCTGGACATCGGCGGTCTCGACCTGCGGGTGGTCGCCACCCCCGGTCACACCTCGGACTCGCTGACCTTCCACCTGCCCGTCGACGGCGCGATCCTCACCGGCGACACCGTCCTCGGGCGCGGCACCACGATGGTCGCCCACCCCGACGGCCGGCTCGGCGACTATCTGGACTCGCTGCGCCGCCTGCACACCATGGCCTCCGAGCACGGCGTGCGGACCGTTCTGCCCGGCCACGGGCCGGTGCTCGCGGACGCGCTCGGCGCCGTCGACTACTACCTCGCCCACCGGGCCAACCGCCTCGCCCAGGTGGAGACCGCCGTGGAGGCCGGCTGCCGGACCGCGCCCGAGGTGGTGGCCCGGGTCTACGCCGACGTGGACCGGTCGCTCTGGCCGGCCGCCGAGCTGTCGGTCCTGGCCCAGCTCCAGTACCTGGAGGAGCACGGGCTGATCTGAGCCGCGCACCTGCCGCCGGGTACCTGCCCCGTCGCGGGGCCTCTCGCCGGGCCCGTCCGTCGGTCCTGACGGCACGACGGCGGCACGACGACGGCATGCGCGAGGGCTCGTACACCGGTCGGTGTACGAGCCCTCGTCGGGTGCGGCGCCGTCAGCGCGAGCGGCGCCGTCAGCGCGAGCGGCGCGACAGCCGTTCGACGTCCATCAGGACCACCGCGCGGGCCTCCAGCTTCAGCCAGCCGCGGCCGGCGAAGTCGGCGAGCGCCTTGTTGACCGTCTCGCGGGAGGCGCCGACCAGCTGGGCCAGCTCCTCCTGGGTGAGGTCGTGGGCGACGTGAATGCCCTCCTCGGACTGCACGCCGAACCGGCGGGAGAGGTCCAGCAGGGCCTTGGCGACGCGACCGGGCACGTCGGAGAAGACCAGGTCGGACATCACGTCGTTGGTCCGGCGCAGTCGGCGCGCGATGGCGCGCAGCAGCGCGATCGAGACCTCGGGGCGGGCGTGCAGCCAGGGCTGGAGATCGCCGTGGCCGAGGCCCAGCAGCTTGACCTCGGTCAGCGCGCTCGCGGTGGCGGTGCGCGGGCCCGGGTCGAACAGCGACAGCTCGCCGATCATCTCGCTCGGGCCGAGGACGGCGAGCATGTTCTCCCGCCCGTCCGGCGAGGCGCGGTGCAGCTTGACCTTGCCCTCCGCGACGACGTACAGCCGGTCGCCCGGGTCGCCTTCGTGGAACAGCGACTCACCGCGGGCGAGGGTGACCTCGGTCATGGAAGCGCGCAGCTCGCCGGCCTGTTCGTCGTCGAGTGCCGCGAAGAGTGCGGCGCGCCGCAGAACGTCGTCCACGTGCTTCCTCCTTCTCGGCCGGTCGGCTGTCAAGCCCGCCGGCGCAAGTTCGTACAGTGCTCTGCATCACCAAGCATGGCGCATGTCGCTCCGATCATATGAGGAGGGGGTACGCCGAGGGGTGCTGCGCGGGGCCATTCGTACCGAGGGTTACCCGGCGGGGCGCGGTGCGATGTCCGCCGGATCGAACAGGGCATCGGCGACGGCGGTGCGGGCGTAGAGCACGGCGTGGCCCGCGCGGTGGGCGCTGGTCAGGTCGGCCGACCGCAGCGCGGTCAGGTGCTGGGAGACCGCGGCCGCGGACAGTCCGGTCCGGCGGGCGAGCTCGGTGGTGGAGGCGGGCGAGTCGAGTTCGGTGAGCAGCCGGGCCCGGGACCGGCCCAGGACGGCGGCGAGGGCGTCGGACCGGCTGCCCGGCCGGCGCTCCCACAGGGCGGCGATCCCCCGCGCCGGGTAGGCGAGCTGCGGCGGGTCGGGTGGCAGTGAGCGGGTGAGCACCCTGGGCCAGGCGAACACGGACGGGACGAGCAGCAGCCCGGCCCCGGCGTCCAGCCGCTCGACGGCGCAGTGCCGCTGTTCCAGCCGGAGCGCGCGGCCGTCCCAGCGGACGGTCTCGTGCAGATCGTCGAGCACCCGGGCGGTGCCGTGCTCCACGGCCTGTCGCGCCCGGTGGAACACGTCGGCCTCCAGCACCGCGCGGATCCTGGCCCAGTACGGCGCCAGCGCCAGCTGCCAGTAGGTCTCGATCTCGGCGGCCACCCTGGGAAGCTGGGCCGGCGGGTCGCGGTACAGCGGCCGGAGCCGGGCCGGGAGGCGGCCGCCGTGTTCGGCCGCCAGACGGTCGAGATCGGCCCGGACCTGCTCCGGGGCGGTGGCGGTGATCGCGGTCAGCTCGTCCGCGAGGGCGGGGGAGGGGCCGGCCGGTGTGGGGTTGAGGAAGTCCGGCAGATGCCCGGTGGCCGGGACCAGGGCGGCCAGCCGGCCGCGCTCCAGCCCGGCGCCGACCAGCCGGGGGCGGACTTGCTCGGCCCAGCGGCGGTGCAGGGCGGGGACGGGGGCGGTGGCCAGGGCCCGGAGGCTGGTCACGACCTCCCACAGGGGGGAGACGGCGAACCGGGTCTGTGCCAGGTCGTTCACCGAGAACGCCAGTTCGGTCCGCATCGCATCGCCTCCCTCAGGATTCGGCCTCAGCTTAATCAATGGAGCACCGGCCGGGCCGGGCCGCAGGATGCGGGAGCCGGACGGCGGGGCAGCACCGCACCGCCGTCGGACAGTTCAGACGATCCGACGGTACGAAGGACGGTCACCGCCATGCCCACACACCCCCGCAGCACCTCCACGACCTCGACCGCGCTCCGGGACCAGGCGCTGCGTCTGCGGGCGCTCACCGAGGGCGGCGTACTCGTCCTGCCCAACGCCTGGGACGCGGGCAGCGCGGCGGTGATCGCCTCGGCCGGTGCCGGTGCGATCGCCACCACCAGCGGAGGCGTCTCCTGGTCACTCGGGCACGGCGACGGCCAGCGGCTCGGCCGGGAGGAGATGGCGGCGGCGGCCCGCCGGATCGTCGCGGCCGTCGACCTGCCGGTCACCGTCGATGCCGAGGGCGGCTACGGCCCGCAGCCGGCCGATGTCGCCGCCACCGTGCGGCTGCTGGTCGGGGCCGGAGCGGTCGGCGTGAACCTGGAGGACTCCACGGCCGCCGGCGGTCCGCTGTTCCCGGTGGCGGACCAGGCCGCCCGCCTGCGGGCCGCCCGGGAGGCGGCGGCGGAGGCGGGTCTGCCGGAGCTGGTGGTCAACGCCCGGACGGATGTCTTCCTGTTCGGGATCGGCGAGCCCGGCGGCCGGCTCGACGAGGTGCTGGCCCGGGCGGAGGCGTACGCGCGGGCGGGCGCGGACGGCCTGTTCGTCCCCGGGTTGCTGGACCTGGAGGCACTGGCCCGGCTCTGCGCGGCGTCCCCGCTGCCGGTGAACGCGATGGCGGTGACGGGTGGACCGGGCGTGGCCGAACTCGCCGCCGCCGGGGTCCGCCGGATCAGCGTCGGCACCGGGCTCGCCCAGCTCGCGTACACCGCCGTCCGTCGGGCCGCCGCCGAGCTGCTCGGCGCGGGCACCCTCACGGAACTGGACGGCTCGCTGGGCTTCGGCGAGCTGGACGGGCTGTACCGGCGCTGATCGCGGCCGACTGCGGAGCGGTCGCGGTACAGCCGCCGGGCGTGGTTGAGCATCGCCACCCAGGTCGCCGGCCGGCTCGGCATACCCGCCGCCGTCGGCTTCGACGTCAACAACGGCTGCGCGGGGTTCTGCACCGCGCTCGCCACCGCCGACCATGCCGTCCAGTCCGCCGGGACCGCCCAGCTCCTCCGCGTCCCGGCAACTGGGCGGAAGAACGCCGCGCCCGCCCGCTCGACCTCGGTGATCGCGGCCTGCGCCGGCTCCGCTCCGCGCGCGGTGACCCGCGGCCGCGCGCCCGGGTGTCCGGTGGATCGGTCTTCCGGTTCAACAGCCCCTTGGCCTCCGGCTTCCGCACCAGCTGGGAGGTCATCCTCACATCCGTACCGGCCTGCCGGGCCGGCGCCTGCTGGTCGGGCACCTCACCCCGCTCGTTCAACCATCAGGCGCACCTGAGCCACCGCAGCGCATCGATCGGAAGTGTGTCGCCAAGTTCCTTGTCACCCGAGCCTCTGCGCGGCCAGCGCGGTCACTTCCACACGCATCCCGTCAACGGCGAGCGCGGAGACGGCGACGCAGCATCGTGCAGGGAACGGCAGGGGTACGAACTCGGCGTAGACCTCATTGAAGACCTCGCGGTCGTCGATGTCGGTGAGGTAGATCGTCAGGTGCAGCAGCCGGCTCAGATCGCTGTTCGCCCGTTCGAGGGCCACGGCCAAGTTGGTCAGCATCTGCCGGGTCTGCGCTCGGATGTCGCCCAGTTCGATCGAACCGTCCTCTCGGTCGGGAATCTGGGTCGTGCACACGATTCCCGCGAAGGCGACCGCCTCGGCCGACAGCGCGAGTTCGGATCCGACACCCTCGGCCTGAAACCGGGTGACCGCAGCAAGGCTCACGGGGACTCTCCAGCTCTCAATAAAGCGACAGAACGGGGTATCGGCGACACCCGCCGGCCACCACGTTAGTTCTCGACGAGCCATCCGAACCTGGCCGATCGTCCAAGCTCACACCCGCATCGCTGTGTCATTTTCCAAGGCCATGCGGCGCCCAGGCCTGCACTATGAGGTCACTCGCGATCGAGGCAGTCGTCAGGGAGGGCCTCATCGCCGGCGAGGGGGTCACGGCGATCGACAAGGAGAAGCAGTTGAGGATCAACAGGTCATCATCCCGACGCGCCACAGGTGGGAAGCCAAGGTGGATGCGAGGTGTCGCACCGGCTGCGCTTGTCTGCTGCGTATCGCTCGCCGCCTGCACCGCCGCGGGTGGCACCTCCGGCGCCGGCTCGCCGACGAATGCCGGGGGCCCGCTCCCCAGCGCTTCCCCGGTGAGTGCGGCAGTCGCGCTTCTCCCCGCGGCCGTCCGGGCCAAGGGCACGTTGACGGTGGCGATGGTGACCAACGCGCCGCCCGGAAGCTCCTACGCCCCGGGCACCGAGGACCTGATCGGACTCGACCCGGACATCGCCCGGCTGCTGGCCCAGTCGCTGGGGCTGACGCTCGATGTCCAGGTGGTCGCGTTCGACCAGATCACTCCCGGCATCGCGGCCGGCCGCTACGACGTCAGCGTCGCTGAGATGGCCCCGACGCCCGAGCGCGAGAAGATCCTCGACTTCGTCACGTATGCCCAAACCGGTGATGCGCTGGGTGTCCAGAAGGGCAATCCGCGGAAGCTCTCGGTCGACTCCATGTGCGGTCACACCATCGGTGCTCTGGTGGGCTCCTACCAGGTGACCGAGGTGCTTCCCGACCTCGACAGGAAGTGCACCGAGTCCGGTCGGCAGCCCATCGATCTCAAGCTGTACCCAGACCAGAACTCCCCGGTTCTCGCGCTGGCGTCCGGCCGGATCGACGGGCTGTACGAGGACTCCACGGTGGTCGGCTACGCGGCCAAGCAGAACCCGTCGATCGAGGTGCAGGCGGATACCGGATTCAGTCCGATCGCCATCGGCATCGGCAAGAACAGCGGTCTCACCGATGCCGTTCAGGCGGCGATGTCCCAGGCCCTGACCGGCCCGGTGTACAAGGCCGTGCTGGCCAAGTGGGGCCTTGAGTCGGTGGCGGTCACGAGTGCGAAGGTCAATGACAACGGTGCATAGCTCCCAGAACGCGATCGCTGACGCGACGCCGGGCCGTGCGGCTCCAGGCCGCCCGGCGAGAAAGGTCGTCCCGCTACGCCACCCGGAGCGGTGGATCGCGGCGGCAGTGGTGCTCGTCCTGGCGGCGATGGGAATCCACACACTGCTGACCAACCCCCGCTTCCAGTTCGATGTGGTGGGTCAGTACGTCTTCAGCGGAACCATCGTCAAGGGCGCGCTGCTGACCCTGGAACTCACCGTCATGGCCATGGCCATCGGTGTCGTCCTGGGAAACGTCCTCGCGATTTCCCGAATGTCGAAGAACCCGGTGATCGCCGCCGCAAGCGGCCTGTACATCTGGTTCTTCCGCGGCACGCCCGTGCTGGTCCAGCTGATCTTCTGGTACAACCTCTCGGCGATCTTCCCGCAGATCGGGATAGGCATTCCGTTCGGCCCGCAGCTGTTCTCCGGTTCGGCGAATTCCATCGTCACCCCGTTGGCGGCCGCGCTGCTCGGGCTCGGGCTCAACGAGGCGGCCTACATGGCCGAGATCGTGCGAGCCGGCATCCAGTCGGTCGACAACGGCCAGACCGAGGCCGCGCACTCGCTCGGCCTCACCCACTTCCAGACCCTGCGCAAGGTGGTTCTGCCGCAGGCGATGAAGGTGATCGTGCCGCCGACCGGCAACGAGCTGATCTCCATGCTGAAGAGCACCTCACTGGTCAGCGTGTTGGCGATCTCCGAGCTTCTCTACTCCGCGCAGGTCATCTATGCGCGCACGTACCAGACCATCCCGCTGCTGATCGTCGCCAGCCTCTGGTATCTCGCGCTCACGACTGTGCTCTCGGTGGCGCAGTACTTCCTGGAGCGGAGATTCGGTCGCGCTTTCCGAGCGGCGTCCGGTCGGCCACGCGGCTTTGCTCCACGTGGAATCCACCCGCGAATGAAGAAGGGACCGGTGGCCCCCGATGCCCGATAGAGTCATCGTCAGGTCCGAGCAGGTGCGCAAGAGCTACGGTTCGGTCGAGGTCCTGCGTGGCATCGACCTGGAGGTCCGCGACGGCGAGGTGCTGTGCATCGTCGGCCCGTCCGGATCGGGCAAGAGCACGTTCTTGCGCTGTATCAACCATCTGGAGAAGGTGGACTCCGGCGAACTCTCGGTCAACGGCGGCCTGGTCGGATACCGCGAGCGGGGCGACAAGCTGTACGAGCTGCGGTCGCGCGACATCGCGCGGGCCCGCCGCGACATCGGGATGGTGTTCCAGAGATTCAACTTGTTCGGGCACATGACCGTGTTGCAGAACATCATGCTGGCGCCGATCTCGGTGCGAGGGGAGAGCCGGTCGGCGGCTCTCGAACACGCCCGGTCGCTGCTCGACAGGGTCGGACTGGGGAATCGGGGCGATGCCTATCCCGGGCAACTCTCAGGTGGCCAGCAGCAACGGGTCGCGATCGCACGGGCTCTGGCCATGCGTCCTTCGCTCATGCTCTTCGACGAGCCGACTTCGGCGCTCGACCCGGAACTCGTCGGTGAGGTCCTGACGGTGATGCGCGATCTCGCCGGTGAGGGTATGACGATGGTCGTGGTGACACACGAGATGGGCTTCGCCCGCGAGGTCGCCGACACCGTCGTCTTCATGGACAACGGGACGGTCGTGGAGTCCGGCTCACCGGGGCAGGTCCTGCTGTCTCCGCGGAACGAGCGGACGAAGGCGTTCCTGGCCAGCGTGCTCTGATCGTTTCGATCCTGATCCGCAGGGCCGCCTTCGTCGAGTGCGGCCCTGTCAGGCGACGAGATCGCGCAGCCTCAGCTGGAGGGCCATGACGAGACGGGCATCGGCGTCGGTGAGATCCACGTCGAACAGCTCCTTCATTCTGCTGAGGCGGTATCTGCAGGTGTTCGCGTGCACATGCAGGGCGCGAGCCATTCCGGCGATGTCGCCGTGGGCCTGCAGATAGCTCGAAAGGGTTGGCAGGTACTGGCTGTTGTTGGACCGGTCGTACTCGGCCATGGTGTTGATGGTCTCGTCCATGGCGGGGTCGGCGACCGGACAGCGCTCGGCCAGGTGCAGCAGGGCGATCTGGGGGCGGACGTCTTCAGCGAACACGATGTCCGCATCCGTCGTGGTCGTGCGCGTGCTCTGCCGGCTGGGCAGTCCCATCAGTTGAATCACGCGGTCGGCCTGCTCCCTCGACCGGGCGGCGTCCTTGAGGTCGGCGACCTCGCCGCCCGCGCCGATCCGGAGCCGGTATCCGTAGGAGCGCCGGACGTGTGCGGCCACACCTGCGAGCAGTCGCTGCTGCAGCGAACGCGCACGTCCGGGCGGTGCGGGAAGCAGCACGTACACCACGTCGTCGATGGCCGTCGCGGCGCTGAAGCCCAGCTCGCCCTGGCAATGCAGCGTCACGAGGTCGAGTACCTGGTGGACGGCGGCCGTGGGCTCCGTCTCCGGAGGGATCTCAGCCAGTGCCAGCGCGGCGATCCGCGCATTCGTCGTGGCGGGGAGCGCCAGCCGCTTCATGACGTCGTGCGGCACATCGGCCTGAGCCAGCAGCGCTGTCAGCAGGTCGCTGCGGCGCCGGTGCAGGCCCTCTCGTTCCGTGCGCACGCGGAGCAGATGGAGGGCGGCGATGTTGGAGGCTTCGACGAGCCGCCGGCAGGCCAGCTCACGCTCCTGCTCGCCGGGATCGATGACCCACATCGAGCCGAGGAGTTCACCGCCGGCCCTGATCGAGGTGGCCAGTCTCGGCAGGTCGGTGCCTCTGCCGGCTACTTCGATGACCCCTGGCGCGCTGTGCACGGCCTGGTACTCCGCGACGATCTGAGGGTCCGTCGGCACCTGCAGATCGAGGATGCTCTGCCTCCGGGTGTCGTCGATCAGCTGGCCGTCGACGGTTGAGTAGGCCAGCATGCGGCGTGCCGGGTCGGCGATCGCGGTCGCCCCTCCGATGGCGGAGGCGACGGCGTTGGCAAGCGTGAACAGGTCGCCCAGGCTGTTCCCGCCGTCGCCCTGTCCGGCGGGCCGGCTGTAGCTGATGGCCGACGACAGCAAGGCGATGAGCTGTTCCCAGGAGACCTCGTCGGCGAGGAGCAGGACCGGAATCGAGCCGGAACCCGCGGCTTCGGCGATCTGCCGTTCGCCGATCCCGTACGTCTTGACGGCGACGCAGCCGAACCCGCCGGCTTCTGCGCGTTCGAGCAGACGCAGCCAGGGTTCACCGGCCGGACACACGCCCACCGCGAGCAGCAGTCCGGCGGAAGTCGGCCGCAATTCCCGGAGTTCGTCGTGGATCACCAGGCCGGCGATCTCGGGGTCGAGGTCCGGCATGCTGTGCGTAACCCGGACTATCGACGGTCCCAAGGCGTTGACGATCTGAGTCAGCCGCGCCAACTCGTCCACCTCCTCCAGCATCCCGCATGAAAGCCGTTCGGCGACGTGCCACACATTGTGATTTGGACAATTCAACAAGCCGATCGCCATGAACTGTGTGAATGATACATAGGGGCGAGTGGGGCCGACCCGCAAACTTGGGATCGCTGAGCTTCCGGTCGCTCGTCCGGGTATGCGCTCGGCAGGACGAGGCGGGAGCTACCGGTGGCCGAAAAGATCGTGAACATCGAGGACATGCGCAGGCAGGCCCGGCGAAAGCTGCCGCGCATGATCTTCGATTTCCTCGAAGGCGGCGCGCTCGATGAACTGACCCTTCAGGACAATACCGAGGACCTGGTCAGGCTGCGTCTGCGCCAGCGCGTCCTGCGCGACATGAGCGAGATCGAACCGGGCACCCGGGTTCTCGGTCAGCGGCTCGCCCTTCCAGTCATGATCTCGCCGCTGGGAATGCTGAGCCTCTTTCACCCGCAGGCCGACCTCGCCTTCGCGAGGGCGGCCGAACGAGCCGGAACCGTCCTCGTCCACAGCGCCTGGTCCGCCTGCTCCCTGGAGGAAGTGGTCGCCGCCGCGCCGAAGTCGATCTGGGCGCAGATCTCCTTCTGGACCGACGCCGGCCTCACCCGCGAGCACGTCGACCGCGCCGAGGCCGCCGGTGTCGAGGTGCTCGTCGTGGCCGGTGACGTCAATCTGTCCAGCAAGCGCGAGCGGGACCTGCATCACGGCATGGCCCTGCCACCGCGGCCGACTCTGCGCGATGTGGTGGACACCGGCCTCAGGCCCGGCTGGCTGGCCCGGCTCGCCACCGGCCGTCGGCCCACGTTCGGCAACTACCGGATCGACGGGCGGCGCATGCGCATGAGGGAGATGGGCGGATTCATGCACACCATGGAGAACGCGGCCGCGACCTGGGCGGATGTCGAGCGGCTGCGTGAGCGGTGGCCGGGGAAGATCGTCGTGAAGGGGGTCATGACCGGCGAGGACACCGTTCGGGCTGCCGACACGGGGGTCGACGCCGTCATCGTGTCCAACCACGGCGGCCGCCAGTTCGACTCGCAGCCCTCCACCATCGCGGCCCTGCCGGAGGTCGTGGCAGCGGCGGACGGCAGGCTCGAGGTCTACCTGGACGGTGGGGTGCGACGCGGCTCGGACGTGGTCAAGGCCTTGGCGCTCGGGGCCGACGCGTCGCTCATCGGCCGCCCGGCCGCCTATGGTCTGGCCGCGCTCGGACCGTCCGGGGTCGACAAGGTCTTCGACCTGCTCCGCGAGGAACTGGAAACAGCGCTGGGCTTCGTGGGCGTGAACGGTGTGACCGATCTCGACGGCTCAGTCCTGGCACACCGGCCGTAGCGGCCTTCGCGCAACCCGCCCGCCTCCGCGCGGAGCCGTCGCGAGCGGGGCTCTGGGAGATCTGCTGCCTGCCGCCGGTCGGGCGGCGTAGCCTTCGGGCATGGCAGAGAGCAAGGTCGAGAAGGCCGCGCCGGCAGCGAAGAGGGCGGCCGCTGAGCCGGGTGTGAAGCCGAGGAAGCCGGAGTCGCACCTGGCGATGGTGCGGCGGGCACGGAGGATCAACCGGGAGCTGGCGGAGCTGTATCCGTACGCACACCCCGAGCTGGACTTCGAGAACCCGTTCGAGCTGCTGGTGGCCACGGTGCTGTCGGCGCAGACGACGGACCTGCGGGTGAACCAGACGACGCCGGCCCTGTTCGCGAAGTACCCGACGCCCGAGGACATGGCGGCGGCGGAGCCGGAGGTGCTGGAGGAGATCATCCGGCCGACCGGGTTCTTCCGCGCCAAGGCGAAGTCGCTGATCGGCCTCTCCATCGCCCTGCGGGACACCTTCGGCGGCGAGGTCCCCGGCCGGCTGGAGGACCTGGTCACCCTGCCGGGCGTCGGGCGCAAGACCGCCAACGTCGTCCTCGGCAATGCTTTCGGCGTCCCGGGGATCACCGTGGACACCCACTTCGGGCGGCTCGCGCGACGCTTCGGCTGGACGACCGACGAGGACCCGGTGAAGGTCGAGGCGGCCGTCGCCGAGATCTTCCCGAAGTCCGAGTGGACGATGCTCTCCCACCGGGTGGTCTTCCACGGCCGCAGGATCTGCCACTCCCGCAAGCCGGCCTGCGGGGCCTGCCCGATCGCGCCGCTCTGCCCGTCCTACGGGGAGGGCGAGACCGACCCGGAGAAGGCGAGGAAGCTGCTCAAGTACGAACTGGGCGGGCAGCCCGGCCAGCGGCTGCGGCCGCCCGCCGACTACCCGGGGGAGGCGGCGGCACGGGCCGCGGCGGCCGCGCACGACGGCGAGGTCGCGGACCTGGCGGTGGCCGAGTGACGGCGCGGATCGAGCGGGACGGTCTGCCGCCGTGGCTGCTGCCGGTCCGCGACGCCGCCGAGCGGGTACGGCCCGAGCAGCTGAGCCGCTTCCTGCCGCCCGCCGAGGGCGGCCGGGCGTCGGCGGTCCTGATGCTCTTCGGTGAGAGCGCCGACGGCCCGGACCTGCTGCTGATCGAACGGGCCCGCTCGCTGCGCTCGCACGCCGGGCAGCCGTCCTTCCCGGGCGGCGCCCTCGACCCGGAGGACGGCGACCCGGCCGGGCCCGGACCGGTCGCGGCGGCGCTGCGGGAGGCCTGGGAGGAGACCGGCCTGGACCCGGCCGGGGTGCAGGTGTTCGCCGCCCTGCCCGCCCTCTACATCCCGGTCAGCCGGTTCGTGGTCACCCCGGTGCTCGGCTGGTGGCGCCAGGAGTCGCCGGTCGCGCCGGTGGACCGGTGCGAGACCGGCGCGGTGTTCCGGGTGCCGATCGCCGAGCTGACCGACCCGGCGAACCGGGCCCGGCTGCGCCACCCCTCCGGCCACCTCGGCCCGGCCTTCGCCGTCGGCGGCCGGCTGGTCTGGGGCTTCACCGCCGGAGTGATCGACCGGGTGCTGCACCACAGCGGCCTGGAACTGCCCTGGGACACCTCCCGGACCGTCGACCTCTCGGACGAGGCGATCGAACTGGCCCAGGGCGACCGCGACCGCTCCCGCGCGCTGCTGGGCGGCGACGCCAGGACTCCGTGAACGCCCGTCCGCGCGGCCGCGCGGCCCGCCGTGGGAGGGTGTCGGGGTGAATGTCCTGGATCTGCTGCTGATCGCCGCCGCCATCGGATTCGCCGTGTCGGGCTACCGGCAGGGCTTCGTGGTCGGCATCCTGTCGGTCCTCGGCTTTCTCGGCGGCGGGCTGATCGCCGTCCAGCTGCTGCCGCTGCTGCTCGATCACCTCAACCCCGGCACCACCGCCTCGGTGGTCGCCGTCGTGGTGGTCATCGTGCTGGCGGCGATCGGGCAGGCGATCACCACCCACTTCGGCTGGAAGCTGCGCGGCCACATCGACCGCCGTCCGGCGAAGGCACTGGACGCGGCCGGCGGCTCCGTCGTCAACGTGATCTCGATGCTGCTGGTGGCCTGGCTGATCGGTTCGGCGCTCGCCGGAACGTCCCTGCCGACCGTCTCGAAGCAGGTCCGCACCTCCGCGATCCTCGGCGGCGTCCAGGACGCGCTGCCCTCCGACGCGCCCAACTGGTTCTCCGACTTCTCCAAGGTGCTCGCCCGCAACGGCTTCCCCCAGGTCTTCAACCCCTTCGAGCACGAGCCGATCACCCAGGTCGACATCCCCGACCCGGCGCTGGCCGGCAGCCCGGCGGTGGCCCGGGCCAAGCAGAGCCTGGTCAAGGTGGTCGGTACCGCCACCTCCTGCGGCAAGACCCTGGAGGGCAGCGGCTTCGTCTACGCCCCGCACCGGGTGATGACCAACGCCCACGTGGTCGGCGGCGTCGACGAGCCCACCGTCCAGATCGGCGGCGTCGGGCAGCTGTACGACGCGACCGTGGTCCGCTACGACTGGCAGCGCGACATCGCGATCCTGGACGTGCCCAAGCTGAACGCGCCCGCGCTCGCCTTCGCGGGCGAGGCGAAGACCAACGACAACGCGATCGTGGCCGGCTTCCCCGAGAACGGCTCCTTCAACGTCCAGCCGGCCCGTATCCGCGGCCGGATCCAGGCCAACGGCCCGGACATCTACCACCGCGGCCAGGTCGTCCGCGACGTCTACTCGGTGCGCTCGCTGGTCCGCCAGGGCAACAGCGGCGGCCCGCTGCTCACCCCGGACGGGCAGGTGTTCGGCGTGGTCTTCGCCAAGTCGCTGGACAGTGCGGACACCGGGTACGTGCTGACCGCCGCCGAGGTCCGCGAGGACGCCGACAAGGGCAGCATCGCGACGGCCCGGGTGGACACCCAGGGCTGCGCGCTCTGACCGGACCGCCGTCGGGTCCGCTGTCGGCTCTGTCGCTGGTTCCGCCGTTGGTTCTCCTGCGGGGCCCGCGGGCTGTGTCCCGGGTCCAACCGCCGGTGATGGCCGATATCCGTCGCACCGTCAGTCCTGCCTGGTAGCGTCGGCCGCGCTCACCCGTTCGGCTCAACCGGGCCCGTCCCGGAGTGGGCCCGAGCGGAGGTCGGGAAGTTCGATGATGGGTCACTCGCACGCGGTCAGCGGCGCGATGCTGTACGCGGCCTCGGCGCCCTTCCTGCCGCCGTTGCTGCTGGACACCACGCTGCAGCCGGCCGACATCCTGATGGGCACGGTGCTCTGCGCGGGGGCCGCCCTGCTGCCGGACCTCGACCACCACGACGGGACGATCGCCAACTTCCTCGGCCCGGTCTCCAAGGTGCTCTGCCGCTTCGTGGCCTGGATCTCCGGCGGCCACCGGCACGCGACCCACTCGCTGCTCTTCGTCGCGCTGATGGGCGCCGGCACCTGGGCGGGCGTCACCTTCCTGGGCCGCTACTTCACCCTCGGCGTGACGTTCTTCCTGCTGGCGCTCGCGATCCGCGCCCTGCGGCTGCACCCGCCGGGCGACGGCCCGACCATGTGGATCACCATTATCGGCCTCGCGGTGCTGGGCACCGCCGGGATGAACACCTGGATGCCGAACGCCCCGGGCTGGCTCCCGTACGCGGTCGCGCTGGGCACGCTGGCGCACCTGCTGGGCGACTGCCTGACGAAGAAGGGCGCGCCGCTGCTCTGGCCGCACAAGGAGCGCTACGAGGTGGTGCTGATCAAGCGCAGCGGCAACGACGTCGAGACCAAGGTGCTGGTGCCGATCATGTCGGTGGCGACCTTCGTCCTGCTCTGGTTCACGGCGCTGTCGCCGACGGTGGTGAACTGACCAGCGGTGGTGAACCGACCGCCGGTGGTGAACCGACCGGCGGTGCGGCGGTAAGGATGCGGCGCGGGGCCTCAGGTCTCGCGTCGCAGTCGTACGCCCACCCAGCGGGCGCGGCGGCCGAGGATGCGCGGGATGCCGAGCTGCGGCTGCGTCGAGCGCTGATGGCGCTCCACACCGTCGTATCCGAGGTCGTCCGCCCGGTCGGGGCGGTGGTTGGACCTCGGCGAGCTGTTGTGGCGTCGGCTGCGCGGGGCGCTGCCGTGATCGGGCATCCAGGTCATACCGCAATGGATGCCCCTGGGCCGGTCGGGGTAACCGCCTCAGGGGCTTCGAAAATGGCCTATGCGTTTGTCATATGAGCTAAATGTAAAGGGAGTTGGGACCTAAGGCCCGGCATGATGGGGTCCCTTGGGTCACCCCACCGGCCCGGTCCCGTCGGTCGGTCCTCGTCGGTCAGTCCTTGTGGCGGCCGATCCAGTCCAGCAGCTCCGCGGTGAACTGCTCGGGCGCCTCCTCGTGGGGGAAGTGCCCGACCCCCGGCATCAGCCGCCAGCGGTACGGCGCCGCCACGTACTCCCCGCCGCCGAGCGCGGTGTGCGACAGCAGCACCGGGTCCGAGGCACCCTGGATGTGCAGGGTGGGTGCGGTGATCGGCTTCTTCATCCGGCGGGCGAACTGGATACCGTCCGGGCGGGCCATCGAACGCAGCAGCCAGCGGTAGGGCTCGATCGAGCAGTGCGCGGTGCTGGGGATCTGGATCGCCTGCCGGTACGCGGCCACCGTCGCCCGGTCCAACTGGTTGCGACCGGTCCAGGCGTCCAGGTAGCGGCCGAGCAGCGCGGCGTCGTCGGCCACCAGGCGGCGTTCTGGTATCCACGGCCGCTGGAAGCCCAGCACGTGCTCGAAGGCCGCCATCTGACGGCGGTCCGTCAACAGGGCCCGGCGGAGGTCGCGGGGGTGGGCGGCGGAGACCACGGTGAGGCTGTGGATCACCGACGGCCGCATCACCGCCGCCACCCAGGCCAGCGTGCCGCCGGAGGCGTGGCCGACCAGGTGCGCCCGGCGTTCGCCGAGCGAGCGGATCACGCCGGTGATGTCCAGGGCGAGGTTGCCCGGGTCGTACCCGCGCGGGGTGCGGTCGCTGCCGCCGATGCCCCGCAGGTCGAGCGCGACGGCCCGGTAACCGGCCGCGGCCAGCGCGGTCAGCTGGTGGCGCCAGGCCCACCAGTACTCGGGCCAGCCGTGGACCAGCAGGACCAGCGGACCCTCGCCCAGCTCGGCGATGTGGAAGCGGGCGCCGTTGGCCGCGAGGTCGCGGTGCGTCCAGGGACCGGCCTGCCGGATGTTCCAGGCCGCTGCGGGGACAGCCTCGGGCACCGTCTCCGGGGCTGCTTCGCTGTTGCCGTCGGCGGCCCCGCCGTCGGTACCGTCGGCGAGCCCGTCGGGGCTGTTCCCGGCTGCGCTTTCGGCTGCGTTCTCCCCGTCGGCTCCGGCGGCTTTCCCGTCGGCGAGTCCGTCGGTGCTTCCGGCAACAACGTCCTGACCGGTCGCACGGTCGAGGCCGGGGCCGGTGGACGGCTGCGAGGGCACGGGCTTCTGGTCGAGCGGCATACCGAGAGCGTGTCACATCCGTGCGCCGGACACGCGCCCGGCACTCGCTCTCGGGGCGCCCGGCCGCCGCCGGGAGCCGGACCCGGCGCGTCCGCCGGGTCTTCCCGGTCCCGTCGGCCCTGCCGGCCCGGTCGGTCCCGTCGGTCCCGGCGCCGTGTGGCCGGGTCTACGGGATGCGGCCCAGAGCCCGGTCGATCTCCTCCTGGGTGGCCGGGCGCGGCCGGGCGTTCTTGAGCACGTCGGCGGTCTTCTGAGCGCCCTCGATGGTGCGGTGCGGCTTCTCGATCCGCTTGAACGAGCGCAGCGCCAGCAGCCCGAGCACCACCGCGAGCAGCAGGTACGCGCCAGCCACGATCAGGAACGACCAGCCGAGCGAGAGACCCAGCGCGTGGATCCCGAACGCCGCTGCGGCGCTCAGCATCGGGACGGCGGCCAGCGCCACCACGCCGGCGACCGTCAGCGAGACACCGCCGGAGACGCCGCGCTTGACGTCCGCCCGGAGCTCGGCCTTGGCGAGCGCGATCTCGTCGTGGACCAGTGCGGACAGATCGGCGGTGGCCGCCGCGAACAGCTGCCCCACCGAACGCTCGCCCTCGTAGGGCGCCCGGCCGTTGCTGGACGGGTCTGCGGCTCCTGCGGGCATCAGCGGTTCTCCTCTGCGGCTGTGCGGCGTGACGCCGCCGTACGGTGCGATTCCGGGGACCGGCGGGGGTCCGGTGGCGTCAGTGGACTGTCGACAGCTCAGAATCATGCCCCTACCAGTCAGTCGGACACCACTCCGGGGCCCCGCCGGATGGACGTGTCCCGATGCCGGGGGCCGTTGCGTGGCGTCGCGGGCGGGCCGCCGGTGGCCCCGGGAGCCGGGTGGGGCCGTGGTGGGGCCGCGGTGGGGCGCGACGGGCCTGTGGTGAGGCCGAGGGGGGCGTCCGAGCGCTCAGCGGAGTTCGTTGGTGCCGGTGCCCGGGTGCTCGTCCGCCGCCCGTTCCGCCGACTTCGTCAGCCGGGCCTGCCAGGCCGGGTCGTCCTGTTGGTAGACGTCGGGGATGCCGTCGCCGTCCAGGTCGCGGTCCTCCTCCTCGCACAGCTCCCGGTAGTGCCGGTTGCGCAGCTTGAGCAGTACGGTGGCGACCAGCGCGCAGAGCAGTGAGCCCACCAGGACGGCCGCCTTGGCCCGGTCGGCCAGCGCCTGGTTTCCGGGGAAGGCGAGCTCACTGATCAGCAGCGAGACCGTGAAACCTATGCCGGCCAGCACCGAGACCGCGAACATATCGGCCCACTTGAGCTGAGGGTTCAGCTCGGCACGGGTGAAACGGGCGGTGAGCCAGGTGCCGCCGAAGATGCCCACGGTCTTGCCGACCAGCAGGCCGATGATGATGCCGAGCGGTGTGGCCTGGGTGAACACCTCGCGGAGCGCCGGTCCGGAGATCGTCACCCCGGCCGCGAACAGCGCGAAGACGGGGACGGCGAGCCCGGCCGAGAGCGGGCGGACCAGGTGCTCGATGCGCTCACCGGGGGAGTGCTTCTCGTCGCCGACCCGGTGGCAGCGGAGCATCAGGCCCATTGCGACACCCGCGACCGTGGAGTGGATACCGCTCTCGTGCATCAGCGCCCAGACCACGAGGGCCAGCGGTACGAACAGGTACCAGCCGCGCACCCCGCGCCGGTGCAGGAACCAGAACAGCACCAGGCCGGCGAAGGCCAGTCCGAGCGCCCAGAACTTGATACCGGAGCTGTAGAAGATCGCGATGATCAGGATCGCGATCAGGTCGTCGACCACCGCGAGGGTGAGCAGGAACGCGCGCAGCGCCGAGGGCAGGTGGCTGCCGACCACGGCCAGCACACCGAGCGCGAAGGCGATGTCGGTGGCGGTCGGGATCGCCCAGCCGCCCGGGTGCCCGCCGCTGCCGGAATTGGTGACGGCGAACAGGACCGCCGGCAGCGCCACGCCGCAGACCGCGGCTATGACGGGGAGTATCGCGGCGCTGAGGCTCCGCAGCTCACCCGCCACGAACTCGCGTTTGAGCTCGATCCCGGCCACGAAGAAGAAGATCGTCAGCAGGCCGTCCTTGGCCCAGGCGTCCAGGCTGAGATTCAGGTGGAGCGGGCCGGACGGCCCGATGGTGTAGTCGAGAACGCTCTCGTAGGCATGCGGCCAGACATTGGCCCAGATCAGGGCCACCACGGCGGCGGTCAGCAGCAGGATGCCGCCGACCGTCTCGGTGCGCAGGGCGTCGGTGACGTAGGTGCGCTCGGGAAGCGACAACCGGCCGAGGAGCTGGCGGCGCCGGGTCGTCGGCTCATTGGTGGTCGGTTGGCTGGCCACGAGGGACCTCCTGGGGCGCGGAACGGTCTGCGGATGCACCTGTGGTGCAGTGCCGACCAGACTTCCCGGCGCGCCCTGTGACGCACGGATTCCCGAGTGGGGATCTTGATGCGTCGTTGACAGTCTAACGGGAACCGCAAGGGGACATCCTGATTGTCATACTTCAGGACTTAAGTCGCAGGGGCCTGTTCTGTACTTCTGAGTGGCACCCGAACGGCGGCAGCCGCATGCGGACGGGTGCCGACCTGCGGTCGGACGGTGGACATCCTTCGGATCCGGCCCTTGTCGCTGCTCGTGCCAGCGCGGTGCGGTGAAGGCGTTAACGGCAGACGGCCGGGGGCCGGGGGCCGGCGTCGCCGTCGTCGTGGCGGCTGCGGTCGGGCAGGAAGCGGACATGGGTGTGCCCCTGGTGGTCACCATCGTGACCACCAGGGGCACACCCACGTCCCGGGCGCCGGGCCCCATGCCCGGAGCTCAGCGACTCAGCGGCTCAAGCGGCTCAGGCCTGCACTCAGCCCTCGCTGCCCGCAGCGGGGAGCTGGGACTGGATCAGGTTCATCACGTTGCTGTCCGCCAGGGTCGTGGTGTCGCCGACCTCGCGGCCCTCGGCGATGTCGCGCAGCAGGCGGCGCATGATCTTGCCGGAGCGGGTCTTCGGCAGCTCGCCGACCACCTTGATCTGCTTCGGCTTGGCGATCGGGCCGAGCGTCCTGCCGACGTGCGCGCGCAGCTCCTCGACCAGCTCCGGGCTGTCGGCCGCGGTGCCGCGCAGGATGACGAAGGCGACGATCGCCTGGCCGGTGGTGGCGTCGGTGGCGCCGACCACGGCGGACTCGGCGACGGCCGGGTGGCCGACCAGTGCCGACTCGACCTCGGTGGTCGAGATGTTGTGGCCGGAGACCAGCATCACGTCGTCGACCCGGCCGAGCAGCCAGATGTCGCCGTCCTCGTCCTTCTTGGCACCGTCACCGGCGAAGTAGCGACCCTGGAAACGCGACCAGTAGGTGTCGATGTAGCGCTGGTCATCGCCCCAGATGGTGCGCAGCATCGACGGCCACGGCTCGGTGAGCACCAGGTAGCCGCCGGAGCCGTTCGGGACCTCGTTGGCCTCGTCGTCGACGACGGTGGCCGCGATGCCCGGCAGGGCGCGCTGGGCGGAGCCCGGCTTGGTCTCGGTGACGCCCGGCAGCGGGCTGATCATGATCGCGCCGGTCTCGGTCTGCCACCAGGTGTCCACGATCGGGGCCTTGCCGGCGCCGATGTGCTCGCGGTACCAGATCCAGGCCTCGGGGTTGATCGGCTCGCCGACGCTGCCCAGCACCCGGAGCGAGGACAGGTCGAACTTCGCGGGGATGTCGTCGCCCCACTTCATGAAGGTGCGGATCGCGGTGGGCGCGGTGTAGAGGATCGTCACGCCGTACTTCTGGACGATCTCCCAGAACCGGCCCTGGTGCGGGGTGTCCGGGGTGCCCTCGTAGATGACCTGGGTGGCGCCGTTGGAGAGCGGGCCGTAGACGATGTAGGAGTGGCCGGTGACCCAGCCGATGTCGGCCGTGCACCAGTAGACGTCGGTCTCCGGCTTGAGGTCGAAGACGGCGTTGTGGGTGTAGCTGGCCTGGGTGAGGTAGCCGCCCGAGGTGTGCAGGATGCCCTTGGGCTTACCGGTGGTGCCCGAGGTGTACAGGATGAAGAGCGGGTGCTCGGCGTCGTGCGCCTCGGGGGTGTGCTCGGTGGACTGGCGCTCGGTGATCTCGTGCCACCAGACGTCGCGGCCCTCGGTCCAGGAGATGTCCTGGCCGGTGCGGCGGACCACGAGGACGTGCTCGACCTGCGGGGCCTTGGTCAGCGCCTCGTCGATGGCGGGCTTGAGCGCGGACGGCTTGCCGCGCCGGTAGCCGCCGTCGGCGGTGATGACGAGCTTGGCGTCGGCGTCCTGGATGCGGGAGGCGACGGCATCGGCGGAGAAGCCGCCGAAGACCACGGAGTGGGTGGCGCCGATCCGGGCACAGGCGAGCATCGCGACGACCGCCTCGGCGATCATCGGCAGATAGATCGCCACCCGGTCGCCCTTGACGACGCCGAGCTCCAGCAGCGCGTTGGCGGCCTGCGAGACCTCGTCCTTGAGCTGGGCGTAGGTGATCGAGCGGCCGTCGCCGGGCTCGCCCTCGAAGTGGATCGCGACCCGGTCGCCGTTGCCCGCCTCGACGTGGCGGTCGACGCAGTTGTAGGCCACGTTGAGCTTGCCGTCGGCGAACCACTTGGCGAACGGCGGGTTGGACCAGTCCAGCGTCTCGGTGGGCTCGACGGCCCAGGTGAGGCGACGGGCCTGCTCGGCCCAGAAGCCCAGGCGGTCCTCGGAGGCCTGCGCGTACGCGGCCGCGGTGACGTTGGCGGCTGCGGCGAGCTCTGCCGGCGGGGCGAAGCGCCGCTCCTCCTTGAGCAGGTTGGCCAGGCTCTCGTTGCTCAACGCGCACTCCTCATCGAGTCATGATCGGGGGCATTCCCGTGCGTGGGGATTGTCCCGTGTGTCCCAGCGCACAGCTCACCAGGCGAAGAGGTCAGTTGACAAGAGGCTCCGGGGAATTGGTGTAGACCTTTGATCGAGAGTCGAACGGCCGGGCGACGCGCGACACGCCTCGGCACCGGCGGGTGAGGTGGGCCCGCGCCCCGGCCCGCCCGGCGGGGACACGGGCCCGGCTCTCAGGCGGCCAGCCGGGGGTCGCTCCCGGCCGCCGCCGTGCCGCTGTCCACGTCGACGGCGGAGACCTGTTCGATTTCGTTCGCCTGCTCGGGCGTGTCGCGGGGCCTGACCGGGGCCGCGCCGACGTCGAGCGCCTCGATCGGACTGAAGCGGCCGCTCTCGCGATCGAGCACATAGGCCTGTGCGGTGGCGAGGTCGAAGTACATACCCACCAGCCGGAGTGTGCCCTCGGCGACCCGGCGCTCCACGGCGGGGTTGGCCATCAGCTGGTCCAGCTGCTGGACCACGTTGGTGATGCAGAGCTGCTCCACCAGGTCGACTACCGGGCGGGCGGTGAACTCGGCGGGGACCCGTCGCAGCCGGTCGAGCGAGCCGCGGCCGTTACGCAGCCAGCGGGTGAGCGGGGTCGGCGGTCCCTGGCGCTCGTGCACCCCGTCCAGAAGGGCCTTCATCGCACCGCAGCCGGAGTGCCCGCAGATGGTGATGGAGCGCACCTCCAGCGCCTCGACGGCGTACTGCACCGCGGCCGCCACCGAGTCGTCGGCCGCGCCGGGCTCGAAGGGAGCGGGTACCAGGTTGCCGACGTTGCGGACGGTGAACAGGTCACCCGGCCCGCTGTTGGTGATCATGCTGGTGACCATCCGCGAGTCCGCGCAGGTCAGGAAGAGCTGGGAGGGCGTCTGCCCTTCCCGGGCCAGTCGGGCAAGCTCGGGGCGGACCAGCGGAGCGGTGTGCAGTTGGAACACCCTGACGCCGTCCATCAGCCGACTGTGCGGATCCTCCTGCTGGTCGATGCAGTGGTGGCCGACCCAGGGCGTCCAGGCCCGGCAGCGGTGCGGGCCGGCAGAGCTGCCCGCCCGGACCGTGCCGTCGGGATCGAGGACCTCGTCGTCCTGGCGGCGCGTCGCCATCGATACGCGGCCGCCGCCGGCCAGGTGGCCGGCCCGCCAACTGTGCAGGGTCTCGTACGCGGTGTGGTCCAGGAACGAGCCGTCGTGGACGATCGTCACCTCGGCGGTGGCGGGGATTCCGGCCAGCGCCCGGCTCAACCGGGGCACGGCGGTGAAGGTGAGCGGTCCGTGCGTCTGCACCGTGACCGACTCGTCGGAGCCGACCAGGACGTCCACATGGGCGCGGGTCAACCGGTAGAGCGCGAGCAGGACGGCGGTCGCGGCCCCCAGCGCCACGCCGAGCAGGACCCCGAGCAGCACCACGCCGAGCACGGTGGCCAGGTAGACCGGGAATTCGCGGTGCCGGTGCACCTTGCGGATGTGCGCGAAGCTGACCATCTGCAGGCCGACGACCAGGACCAGGGCGGCCAGCGCGGCCAGCGGGATGTGACGGAGCCCCCCGGTGAGCACCAGCGCCGCCACCAGCACCCAGACGCCGTGCAGGATCGAGGACCATCTGCTCTGCGCACCGGCCCGGACGTTGGCGGTGCTCCGTACCGCTCCTCCGGCGACCGGCAGTCCGCCGAGCAGTCCGCTGAGCAGGTTGGCGACGCCCTGGCCGCGCAGTTCGCGGTCGAGGTCCCCGGTGCGGCGGGACATGCGGTCGATGGCGACGGCGGAGAGCAGCGACTCGACGCTCGCCACGGCGGCGACGGTCAGGACGGCGGCGAGGGCACCGGCGAGCGGCCCGTGCGGCAGTTCCGGGGCGAGGTCGTGCGGCTGCCAGGCAGGCAGCCCGACATGGGCGAGCCGCAGGCCAAGGACCATGGAGAGCGCGGTGGCGGTGACGACCGCGGCCAGCGGGCCCGGTACGGCGGCCAGCCGGGCGCCGAACTCGCCGAAACGGCCCGGGAGCCGGCCGAGCCTGGGCCAGCCGAGCAGAACGGCCGTGGTGAGCGTGCCGACGATCAGCGCGGGTGGATGCGGGCCGGCCAACTGGCCGGGCAGGGCGAGCAGGTTGGCGAAGG
This sequence comes from Kitasatospora sp. NPDC087315, assembly GCF_044744345.1. Lineage (NCBI taxonomy): Bacteria > Bacillati > Actinomycetota > Actinomycetes > Kitasatosporales > Streptomycetaceae > Kitasatospora > Kitasatospora sp. NPDC087315. The sequence continues at coordinate 58,745 of NZ_JBIUYD010000007.1, forward strand.
CCGAGCTCTGCGCGGAGCCGCCGAGGACGACGTGCAACTGCGCGATGGCGATGGTGACGCCGATCCCGGCCAGCATGCCGTGCACGATGGCGGGTGAGACGGCGAGTGCGGTGCGGGCCACCCGGCGTACGCCGAGCACCAGTTGGAGCAGGCCTGCGGCGAGGGTGATGGCGCAGGTGGCCTGCCAGCCGTACTGGGAGATCAGGCCGGCGGTGATCACGGTCAGCGCGGCGGAGGGGCCGCTCACCTGGAGGGGTGTACCGCCGAGCAGCCCGACGGCAATGCCGCCGACGGCGGCCGCGACGAGGCCTGCGGTGAGCGGGGCGCCGGTGGCCAGGGCGATGCCGAGGGAGAACGGCACGGCGATCAGGAAGACCACCAGGGAGACGGAGAGGTCGTGTGCCCAACGGACGCGGGAGCCGGGGCCGGGTGGGGCGTGGTCGGTGGTGTCGGAGGCGATGGGTGCGCTGGAGATGTCGAGGGTCATTGTCTTCCCGTCTTTCCGGGGGAACGAACGCAGTCAGGTCCGGCGGTGAGTCCGGCTGTGGGCTCGGGGAGTCGGATCGGCTGTCGTGGGTCGCGACGGTGTGGCGGGATGGTGTGGGTGCGGCGGGGAGTGCGGGTGTCACCGGCCGGACCTTGGACCATCAAGGGCCTCAAGAAGAGGACCATCAAGACTCGGTAAACCGAGGGTAATGAAAGCTTTGCACAGCGTCACCTTGGCCGGTAGGTCCGCAGTCCCCGATTCACCCCATTGGGTGGTGTTCGAACCAGCGGAAATCTGCTGATGCCATCGCTGGGTGCGAAACGGGCCGCGGCCTCCCCCGGGGGGGGGGGGCCCCGGCCCGGTGGGGGTCGGTTGTGCCCAGTGGCCGCCCGGCCGGCGCGGGCGCCCGCCCCGGTGCTCAGCTCGCCGCCCCCTAAGAAAACGCCGTCGCCCA